>JBJKQF010000346.1:0-3990 GCA_046705545.1 Terriglobia bacterium | reverse complement strand
CCGTAAACGGCCGCGAACGCAATGTTATGGTGCACCGCAAGGGCGCCACGCGTGCCTTCCCCGCAGGCCGGCGGGAAATTCCAGATGCTTATCAAGACATCGGGCAGCCGGTGCTGATTCCCGGCTCTATGGGCACCGCATCGTACGTTCTGGTGGGCGCGCCCGGCTCGCTGCGGGAGACTTTCGGCACCACCTGCCACGGCGCTGGAAGGGTGATGAGCCGCACCGCCGCCAAGAAATCCGCTTACGCGCAGGATGCCAAGCAGCGCTTGGAAGAGCGCGGCGTGGTGGTGCGCGCGGAAACACGCAGTGGCATCACGGAAGAGATCCCCGAAGCCTACAAAGACGTAGACGCGGTCATCAATGTGGTCCACAACGCCGGCCTTTCCAAGCGTGTCGCGCGCCTCAAACCCATCGGCGTCATCAAAGGCTAAGATACTCCTTCACAGTCGCCCCATACCATTGCCATGCGCTATTGATTCTCAGCAGCTTGACGCCCCTTGCGGCGGGATTT
This sequence comes from Terriglobia bacterium, assembly GCA_046705545.1. Lineage (GTDB taxonomy): Bacteria > Acidobacteriota > Terriglobia > UBA7540 > UBA7540 > JAMCXS01. Next base: position 3,476 of record JBJKQF010000346.1, on the reverse strand, counting down.
ATGATGGTAGATTGGCCTTAGCTCGCCGAACTCTGCTGAGGGGCACTGGGCGGATGATCAAGCAAATCACGGTTCGCGGGGCGCGCCAGCACAACCTGCGGAATATCGACGTGGAGTTCCCGCGTAACACTCTTACGGTCGTCACAGGACTGAGTGGCTCGGGAAAATCCAGTTTGGCCTTTGACATTATTTACGCCGAAGGCCAGCGCCGCTACGTGCAGACTCTCTCCGCCTACGCGCGGCAATTTCTCGACCAGATGCAACGCCCCGATGTGGACTCCGTAGAGGGGCTGAGCCCCTCGATCTCCATCGAGCAGAAGACCACCAGCCGCAGCCCTCGCTCCACCGTGGGCACCATCACAGAAATCTACGATTATCTGCGCCTGCTTTACTCCACCGTCGGCACGCCCCATTGCCACCAGTGCGGCCGTGCAATTTCCCGCCAAACCACCGAGCAGATTGTCTCCTCAATCATGGAGCTTAAGAACGGGGCTGAAGGCGATGACAGCGGGCTGCGCATCATGATCCTGGCGCCTATCGTGCGCGGCCGCAAGGGCGAATTCCGAAAGCTCTTCGACCAGTTGAGCCACGAAGGCTTTGTACGCGTGCGAGTGGACAAGCAGTTGCGCCAGATTGACGACACCATTCGTCTCGACCGCCGACGGAACCACACCATTGAGGTTTTGGTAGACCGACTCCTGCTGAAGCAGGACGTCGAGAAACGCCTAACGGCGTCCCTTGAGACTGCCATGAAACTGGCCAAGGGAATCGTGCAGGTGGCCGTCGTGGACGGCGAAGAGTATTTATACTCTCAGGAATGGGCCTGCGTGCACTGCGGCATCAACATTCCGGCGCTTGAACCCCGCTCGTTCTCCTTTAACAGCCCTTATGGAGCCTGTCCAACCTGCCGCGGCCTTGGAAGCCATTACTCCTTCGACCCCGCCAAAGTGGTGGTGGATTGGTCCCGGCCCCTGTTGGGCGGTGGGCTCGGTCCGGGCGCAGGGTCCTCATTCTTAAAGCGGAATTTGGCACGGGTCGCCGAGCAATATGACTTTGACCTGAAGACCCCTTTTGAAAAGTTCCCGGCCAAAATCCAAGCGCTGCTTCTCTACGGGAAGGCGCCGCGCGGCGGGCGCCGCAAATCGAGTTTCCCGGGAATCATTCCCCTGCTGGACCGCTGGTATCAGGAAACCGGTTCGGAGAGTTACCGCGAATGGTTCGGGCAGTATATGTCCGCAAGAACCTGCCCGGACTGCCGAGGCAAGCGCCTGCGTCCGGAAAGCCTTGCCGTAACCGTGGCCGGCCTCTCAATCTCCGATTTTACGGCCCTGCCGGTCAGCCAAGCGCAACTGACCGCCCGTGGCATCAAGCTCAACCCGCGTGAGGAATTGCTGGCGCGGCGGATTGTGAACGAGATTTCCGCCCGCCTGGAGTTTCTGAGCACCGTGGGTTTGGGTTACTTGAGCCTGGATCGCTCGGCTGGCACACTTTCCAGTGGAGAGAGCCAGCGCATCCGCCTGGCGACTCAGATCGGCTCCAAACTGCGCGGCGTGCTCTACGTCCTGGACGAACCGAGCATCGGCCTGCATCCCCGCGACAACCAGCGCTTGCTCCAAACGCTCGAACACCTCCGTGACATGGGCAACACCGTGCTCGTGGTTGAACACGACGAAGAGACCATTCGCCGCGCCAACTACGTGATCGACCTGGGTCCAGGCGCCGGACGGCAAGGCGGAAACCTGGTGGGAGCTGGCACTCCCGAGCAGGTTGCTGCCTGCAAGGATTCCTTGACCGGGAAATACCTCTCCGGACGGCTGCAAATACCGGTTCCGGAAGCCCGGCGCACACCCAACGGCAAAAGGCTTTCCGTTTTGGGTGCGCGTGCGAACAACTTGAAAAACATCGACGTGCATTTTCCCCTCGGCCTGCTGGTGGTGGTGACGGGGGTTTCAGGCTCCGGGAAATCCACTCTGGTCAGCGACATTCTGCACCGCGCCCTGGCCAAAGAGCTTTACCGCTCCCTTGAGGAACCCGGCTCTCATCGTGGGCTGGCGGGAGTCCAGCAATTGGATAAGGTGGTCGTCATCGACCAAGCTCCCATTGGACGTACCCCACGCTCCAACCCGGCGACTTATTCGGGCGTCTTTACTCCCATTCGCGAGCTTTATTCGATGCTGCAGGAATCGCGGCAGCGCGGCTACCGTGCCGGGCGTTTTAGCTTCAACGTCAAGGGCGGCCGCTGTGAAGCCTGCCAGGGAGAGGGGCTGCGGCGCATCGAGATGAATTTCCTTCCCGACGTTTATGTCACCTGTGAAGTCTGCAACGGGCGAAGGTACAACACGGAAACCTTGGCGGTCAAATATAAGGGTCACTCCATCGCCGACCTGCTGGACTGCACGGTGCAGGATGCGCTTCCGGTGCTGGAGAATATTCCTCAAGTCCGGCAAAAACTCCAGACGCTCCAAGATGTCGGGCTCGGTTACATCCATCTGGGCCAGCCGGCCACAACCCTTTCCGGGGGTGAAGCGCAGCGCATTAAGCTGGCCCGGGAGCTCAGCCGGCGCCAGACGGGACGAACCCTTTATCTCCTCGACGAGCCCACGACGGGACTGCATTTCGACGACGTCAAGCAGCTTCTCCTGGTTCTCAATCGCTTGACAGACTTGGGAAACACCGTCATCATCATCGAGCACAATTTGGACGTAATCAAGCAAGCCGATTGGATCATTGATCTGGGGCCCGAGGGCGGAGAGGGCGGAGGGCGAATCATCGCCCAAGGAACTCCCGAAGAAATCGCATCTGTAAAGAAGTCCTACACGGGCCAAGCACTGGCCGCGGTGCTGAATCAAACCGCGAAAGCTGAGCCGATTCCCCCCGTTGGGCAGGAGTTAAGCGCCCACCGAGCCTGAAGACATACGCCCAAACGCCTTGCACCTGATGCCGGTGATGCAACATGACACCGGCAGCAATAAGAATCTCGCGATCTGCCGTGACTCCGGCTGATCACAGGAAAACGCATGACCGCCCAACAGGACGAAAACGCACCGAACACTCTGGCTGAACCCGAAGCGACGCCCGAATCCAAGCCGGCCCCGCCGCGGGAAATATGGCGACTGCGCGACCTTCTCCTCTTTATCGGGTTCGCCGCCGTCTCCATGATTCTCATGCTCATCCTCAACCTGCTGCTGTCAGTGGCATACGTGGTCATTGCCCCCATGGCAGGCTGGACATTGACCGTCCTCCAACTTGCGAAAAACCCGATTTACCTTCTGGCGTTGCAACTGGTTTGGTACGGCCTCTTGCTGGCTTACATCTATTATCTTGTCGTCGTTCGCTATCGGCTCCCCTTTCTGGAAGGATTGAGCTGGCGTAAAATCACTGCCCATAGCACCCTCCGGTATCTTCTGGGAGGAATCGTCCTCGCGATGGTCATCATGCTCATGCCGCACTTTCTGCCGGAAAAGAAGACTTTTCCG
>JBJKQF010000345.1:0-8855 GCA_046705545.1 Terriglobia bacterium | reverse complement strand
TGGCCGAAGAGCGACGCCTGCTGGTCGCCGGCAACCCCCGCCAGCGGAATTCTTCCTCCGAAAACCCCTGTTTCCGCAAAGACGCCGCTTGACTCAACTACCTGAGGCAACACAGCGCGCGGGATGTTGAAGCGCCGCAGAATTTCTTCGTCCCAATCGAGAGATTGGATGTTGAATAAAAGCGTCCGGGAAGCGTTGGAAATGTCCGTTGCATGGACGCGGCCGCCCATGAGGTTCCAAATCAGCCAGGCATCAATCGTGCCGGCCGCCAGTTCGCCATGCTCGGCGCGGGCGCGGAGGCCTGGAACGTTTTCGAGCAGCCAGACGATCTTGGTTCCGGAGAAATAGGAGTCGGTGGTGAGGCCGGTCTTCCTGCGGAGGACGTGGTCAAAGCCTTCCTGCCGCAAGCGGTCGCAGAATTCGGCTGTGCGCCGGCACTGCCAGACGATGGCGGGGTAAACAGGCCTGCCGGTTTTGCGGTCCCAAATCAGTACTGTTTCGCGTTGATTGGTGATCCCGATTGCCGCGATGTCTTTGGGTTGTGCTTTGGCTTCGCTCAACACCCGCTCGGCCACCGTGCGCTGCGATGCCCAGATTTCTTCCGGATCGTGCTCCACCCATCCGGGCTTTGGATAGGACTGCTTGAACTCCAAACTGGCGGACGCCTCCGCGTTGCCTTCCGGGCCGTAAAGAATCGCCCTGGAGCTACTGGTGCCTTGGTCCAACGCCAGAATGTACTTGGACATTCCAACCCCTCGGGCCAAGCTTAGTCCAACTGGATTGTGCAGGGCAAACCAATCGCCCGCTCGAAATCTCATGAATGACGCTGGCGTTTCGACGCCGCGGGTCAGAAAAAATTCTGGTCATTTTCCCATTTTGTACTTTTTTTCCCCGCACTTCGCCCGTACTATAAACGCAAACTGGGGCGTTCCGATTCTGCACAGGAGAAAGAAAGATGCCATTCCTCAGGAGGATGGTCTGGGTTTTCATCGCTGGGCTGGGCGCTCTGGGGTTGGGGATCATCGCCACGTCGCGCGGAGAATCGCTGAACGCCGTGTGGCTGGTGGTCGCCGCCGCGTGTGTCTTCATAATCGGCTACCGCTTTTACAGCCGGTTCATCGCCTATCGCGTGCTCGGGTTGGACGACCAACGGGCTACTCCTGCGGAGCGTAAAGAAGACGGACGCGATTTTGTGGCCACGAACAAATGGGTGGTTTTCGGCCACCACTTCGCTGCCATCGCCGGACCAGGCCCCCTGGTGGGACCGATTCTTGCCGCTCAGTTCGGATATTTGCCGGGCACGCTATGGATCGTGATCGGGGGAGTGCTGGGTGGCGCCGTCCAGGATTTCGTCACGCTGTTCTGCTCGATGCGCCGCGACGGCAAGTCGCTGGGACAGATGGCCAAGGATGAGATCAGCAGCGGGGCCGGTTACACGGCGCTTTTCGGCGTTCTGCTGATCATGGTGATTTTGATTGCCGTCGTCGCCTTGGTGGTGGTGAACGCCTTGAAGGCGAGCCCTTGGGGACTCTTTACGATTGCCATGACGATTCCCATCGCCTTTCTGATGGGCTTGTATCTCCGTTATTGGCGTCCCGGGCGGGTGCTGGAAGCTTCGCTTCTGGGATTCTTGCTGGTGATGGCGGGCGTCATTGGCGGCCGGTACGTGGCGGCCTCGGCTCTTCTGGCTCCTTACTTTACGCACGGAGGTCCGGCGCTGGCATGGATGCTCATTGTGTACGGGCTTGCCGCTTCGATCTTGCCCGTGTGGCTGCTGCTCGCTCCCCGCGATTACCTGAGCACCTTCGTCAAACTCGGAACCATCATGGCCCTGGCGTTGGGCATTTTGTTCGCCCGACCGCTGATGCATCTGCCGGCCATAACGCGTTTTGCCGATGGGACCGGGCCGATCTTCGCCGGCAAGATTTTTCCTTTCTGCTTTATCACTATCGCCTGCGGAGCCATTTCAGGATTTCATTCCCTGATTGCCTCCGGGACCACGCCCAAGCTGATTAGCAAAGAAAGCCAGGCCCGCATGGTGGGTTATGGGTGCATGCTGCTCGAGTCCTTTGTGGCCATCATGGCCGTCGTCGCCGCGGGCGTGCTCAAGCCTGGCTTCTACTTTGCCATCAACAGCCCTGCCGGCATCGTGGGGAAGCTTCCCTCGCAAGCCGTCGCAACGATCTCCGGCTGGGGGTTTCCGGTGACGCAGGCCGCGATGGCGGACTTGGCCTCGAAAGTTGGCGAGATTACGTTGTTCAACCGCACGGGAGGTGCGCCTTCGCTTGCCGTGGGCATGGCGCATATCTTTTCCAACGTTCTGGGCGGCTCGGAAGTGATGGCCATCTGGTACCACTTTGCCATCATGTTTGAGGCGCTCTTCATCCTTACGGTCCTGGACGCGGGCACGCGCGTGGGACGCTTCATGCTCCAGGATCTGCTGGGCCACTTCTGGAAGCCCTTGGGAAAGACTTCATCGTACCCAAGTATTTTCTTAACCAGCTTCCTGATGGTAGGCGCCTGGGGATTTTTCCTCTACCAGGGAGTTGTCGATCCGCTGGGAGGCATCAACAGCCTCTGGCCTCTGTTTGGAATTTCCAATCAATTGCTGGCCACGGTGGCGCTTTGCGTGGCCACCACGATTCTGATCAAGATGAAGAAGACGCGCTACGCCTGGGTTACCCTGGCGCCCCTCGGCTGGCTGGTGGCAATCACCATGACGGCAAGCTGGCAGAAAATCTGGTCCCCGAATCCCCGCATCGGTTTTCTGGCCCACGCGCAGATGCTGCTCAATCAACTGGCCTCGGGTGCGGTGCCGGCGGCGAACGTCGCCAGCGTGCACCGGCTGATTTTTAACGACCGCCTGGATGCCGCCGTTACTTTCATTTTTGCCGCGCTGGTTGTGGTGATCTTGGCAGAATCAGGGAGAAACTGGTTGCTCTACGCGTTGGGGCGGAGGGAGCCCGTGCTGAAAGAGGCTCCGGTGGAATTGTCCCGGATCCCGGCATAATTCGGGCTTGTGACCAGAAGGGAACTGCGAAGGTATACCGGATGATTGCCATGACTAATCGCGGAAGGACCTTAAAGAAGTTCGCACAGGGCTTGTGGCAATATCTCCAGGACGTTTCCGGTCAAAGCGACTACGCGCGTTACCGCGCGCGGGCGCTGAAGGAAGGTACAAAGCCCCTCACCCCCCGCGAGTTTTATGAGCAGCGGCAAAAACAGAAATATTCCAGTCCCAACCGCTGTTGCTGACCTTAAGACCTCGTCCGCACGTCCCATCTTGCGATTTCATCCTTGACCCTAGGATATCCGCGCGGAGCATTCGCTGTCGCGCAGCGAGGGAACAATCCTCGGGGCCTCTGGCTGGGGCGTGGGGTGCTACAATGAGGCAGGTTGAAACCTAGCCTCATGCGAGTTCGTCATACTCTCTATAATCGGTGGTCTCATGAGATGGGCCGGGCCCGGTTTTTCCACCCGGGCGCGCGCGTTGGGGTGGCAGTCTCGGGCGGACCGGATTCCGTACTGCTGCTGAATTTTCTGCACAAGCTCTCTCGAGACATGGGGTTTACCGTGGCAGTGGTTCATTTCAATCATCACTTGCGCGGGCCGGAGTCCGATGGGGACGCAAAGTTTGTCCGGGGCCAGGCGCACGAGCTTGGGCTACCCTTTCTGCTGGGGGAGGCCCGGGTGGCTGAGGAGGCTCGCAAACGGCGCCGGAACCTGGAGGCGACGGCGCGTGAACTCCGCTACCGATTCTTCCTGGGTCTGATCCGCCAGGGCCGAGTGGATCAAGTGGCGACGGCCCACACGATGGACGACCAAGCTGAAACGGTGCTCATCAACCTTCTCCGCGGCACAGGAACCAAAGGCCTGGGGGGCATTCACCCCAAAGTTGAGGGGAAGATCTTACGTCCTTTCTTGAGTTTAACGCGGTCAGAGGTCGAATCAGCCCTCCAGGAGCAGAAACTGCCATTCCGCGTGGATTCCACCAATCTCGACCCCGGCTTCCGGCGGAACAAGATCCGCCATAGCTTGCTGCCGCTGCTGGAAAGGGAATACAACCCGGAAGTCAAAAGGCTGCTTAGTGGGCTATCTGACCGGGCGCGTGACGAGGAGGCCTACCTTGAGCAGCAGGCGAGGGAGCAGGCGGGAGCCTGGCGGGTGCGGGAAGGAGGAGCGGAAAGAATCCCCCGGCGGCTACTGGCGGATTTGCCAATTGCCTTGGCGCGGCGAGTCTTGCGCCAGGCGGTGCAGGAGGTTACGGGTAGCCTGCAAGGTATCAGCTACCGGCACCTGGAAGCTCTTCGGGAGTTCGCCCTGAAGTCACAAAGTGGGCGGAAACTACTGTTACCTCGCGGTTTAGAGGCACGTACGGAATTTGACTGGCTGATCCTTTCTTCCCGGAAAAAGGAAAGCGCGGTCGCGGTTTTTGCCCATCCTGCCGTGTTTCCGGGCACGACTTCCGTGGCTGAGATCGGCCGTTTATTTACATTGAAGATGGTTGACTCAAAAGAGATTCCGAGGGACTATAATAGAGGTGTGTGGCCGGAGCTTGATCCGCAGACCCTGCCTGCTCGATTGGTCTTTCGCAACTGGCGAGAAGGAGACCGATACTGCCCCGCAGGCCACCGAAAATCCGTGAGGGTCAAAGAACTGTTTCGCCGGAACAAAGTTCCGCGGGATGAGCGTCCTCTTTGGCCGGTATTAGATAGTGAACGGGGTGTTGTGTGTGTGCGCGGCCTGCCAGCCGCTGGCTGGGCCGCAAAGGGGAAAGCAAGGGGCAAGGTGCTGCTAATCGAAGAGATGGTTCTCGCCTGAGCCCGGCGAGGCAGCTGTTCCTTCTGGGCAAGAGTCCTGGCCGCTTGAATTAAGCGGGGAGATTGCCGATTGGCGGAATGAAGCTGGGCGAGTTGGAATCGAAACCTGCGTCGAAGATGAGGTTGATTGCATCTAATCTAATAACTGGCGAGCGCGAGGGCTGGGTGGCTGTTCTCGAGGCGGAGCAGGAGGCAACATCGTGAATTCGGCGGTCAAGAACATCATATTTTGGGTGGTGATGGCAGTCACCGCTCTACTGATCTGGGCCGTCGTGCGCTCCAGCACCGGCGAACACGTTGATAACTACACCTTCACGCAGTTCGTCAATCAGGTGCAGGGCGGAAACGTCCAAGAAGTGACGATCGCCGGGAGCGACGTCACGGGTGTTCTGAAGAAGGACAACGCCAAGTTCAAGACCACCATCCCCGGGAATTTCCCCGACCTCTACAATCAGCTTCTAGCGAAAGACGTCAGGGTCACCATCAAGGATGAGTCCAACGGGTCCTGGATGACCTGGCTGGCGAACGGTCTCCCCTTGCTTCTTCTTGTGGGGCTCTGGATATTTTTCATGAGGCAGATGCAGAGTGGGGGCAATAAAGCTCTATCGTTTGGGAAGAGCCGCGCCCGATTACTGTCTACTCAGCACAAGAAAGTTACTTTTAAGGATGTTGCTGGCGTGCAGGAGGCCAAGGAAGAGCTGCAGGAGATTATTGAGTTCCTGCGGGAGCCGCAGAAGTTCCAGAAGCTGGGCGGGCGCATCCCGAAGGGCGTACTGCTGGTGGGACCTCCCGGAACCGGGAAGACCTTGCTGGCTCGCGCCATCGCCGGAGAAGCCAACGTGCCCTTCTTCTCGATTTCGGGCTCGGACTTTGTGGAGATGTTCGTAGGCGTGGGCGCCTCGCGGGTTCGCGACCTGTTTGAGCAAGGCAAGAAGAATGCTCCCTGCATTATTTTCATCGATGAGATTGACGCGGTCGGCCGGCATCGTGGCGCGGGCCTCGGCGGCGGCCACGACGAGCGCGAGCAGACGCTCAATCAGTTGCTCGTTGAGATGGATGGATTCGAGTCGAATGAAGGCGTGATCCTGATCGCGGCGACGAACCGCCCCGATGTCTTGGATCCTGCGCTGCTGCGCCCGGGCCGCTTTGACCGCCGGGTGGTGGTGCCTCGGCCGGACGTTAAGGGCCGCGAAGCCATCCTTAAAGTTCACACCAAGAAGATTCCGCTTTCGGAAGATGTGAACCTGCCCGTGCTGGCTCGCGGAACGCCGGGATTTTCCGGGGCTGACCTTGCGAACCTGGTCAACGAATCGGCTCTGCTGGCGGCGCGCCAGAACCGCAAACAGGTTTGCATGCGCGACCTGGATACCGCGAAAGACAAGGTGCTCATGGGGCCGGAGCGGAGGTCGATGATCCTCTCCGACGCCGAGAAGCGCAACACCGCTTTCCACGAGGCTGGCCATGCCCTGGTGGCCTCGCTGTTGCCGAATGCCGACCCGCTGCACAAGGTCACCATCATTCCGCGGGGCATGGCGTTGGGCGTCACGATGCAATTGCCGCTGGATGACAAACACACTTACACGCGGGACTTTCTGGAAGCGCAACTGGCCATCATGATGGGCGGCCGCGTGGCGGAAGAACTTTTCCTGAATCACATCACGACCGGCGCCGGCAACGATATCGAGCAGGCCACCGGCGTGGCTCGCCGGATGGTTTGCGAGTTTGGCATGTCGGACCTGGGTCCGCTCTCCTACGGCAAGAATCAGCAGGAAATCTTCCTGGGGCGGGACTTGGCTACCCAGCGGGACTTCAGCGAAGATACCGCCATCAAGATCGACCAGGAAGTTAAGAAATTTGTGATCACCGGCTATCAGAGGGCGAAAGACATCCTAACGTCGAATCGCGAGAGCTTGGAGCGAATTGCTGAGGCTCTGCTGGTGCGTGAGGTGCTCGACGCCGGTGAGGTGAACCTGTTGATTGAAGGCAAGCCGCTGCCTGAGCTGGTCCGGCCCGAGCCTCCCAAGCCGGGTGAAGGGGAACAGGAAACGACCGAGGTTTTGAAGCCTCAGCCTTCCGGCGGCGTACCGGGCCGCGAGCGTCCGCAGCCGGCATAAGTCTTCAATCTTTTGCTTGCCCCATTCTGCCGGGAGTGCACTCTGCATTCCCGGCGTTTTCTTATCCGCCAACAACAATTTTCCGCAGAGACCATCCTCCAGGGAGAGCCAGGATGCATTCATGCGCGCTTTGCTTCCTAGCTCTGTGGCTGTGATAGACTCTTGGAGGCGTGACCGTCGTCGCCCTGCTCGTGCTGAAGATTGGCGGGCAGAAGAGCTCCAATTCTGTTGCAAAGGATACGTGGATAATGGCGCCTGAAGATACCGAACTCAAAACCGCTTCTGAAAACCCGGTCAAGAAATTGCTTCGTGAAGGGAAACCCGCTGTCGGGCTGACGATTACGGTTGCCAGCGTGGAAATCGCCGCGCAAGCAGCCAACCTTGGTTACGATTTTCTCTGGATCGAGATGGAGCACAGCCCCATCACGCTTGAGACGCTGCGCAACATGGTGCTGGCGACGCGGGGGCTCAAGGCGGTGCCCTTTGCGCGCGTGCCGGTGAATGAATTGTGGACCGCCAAGCGCGTCTTGGACTCGGGCGTCCTGGGAGTTGTTTTCCCATTCGCCAGCACGGCGGAACTGGCGCAACGGGCTGTGGCGGCGTGCAAATACCCGCCGCACGGCGGGCGCGGCTCCGGAGCGGGGCTGGCGACATTTCGCTGGCCGGCGCCGGAAGGCTACCATGACTTTGCCGATAGCAACGTCCTGGTGATCGTGAATATTGAGCAGGCGGAAGCCATTGAGAATATCGACGCGATTGCTTCCACGCCGGGCGTCGACGTTCTCTTCATTGGAACCAGCGATCTTTCCTTTTCCATGGGATTCCGGGGCGAGCAGAATCATCCCGAAGTTCAGGAAGCCATTGCAAAGGTGGTTCAGGCCGCCAAAAAGCACCACAAGATTGCCGGCGCTCCTGTGGGCAACCCGGAATTGATGATGAAGTATCTTGAGCAAGGATTTCTTTTCTTCCAGGCCAGCACCGAGCTGGGCCTGATGGCCGCCGGCTCGCGCCAGTTTCTCGAACCGGTTGGAAAGGTTATTACCAAGCCAAAAAGTAAATCCATTTACTGAGAGGCTTTGCGGAGAGCAGCTCGCCCAAGGCGTGAAGCGTTGATTGCCACGCCGGCTTAGCTGTTTTGGGGGGAAGGGAACTTCGCCTTGAGCTCGCGAACCGCCCCCTCGATAGAAGGGCAATCTTGGAAGATCCGGATTCCCGCGACTCCCGCCGCTCCGGCCGCCAGGCAGTCTCCGGTTTTCTCAACCGTAATCCCACCCAAAGCAATCACCGGAATCTTGGCTTGTGCCGCAACTTCCTCCAGCTTGGCCAAACCGAGCGGAGGACCGTAACGGAGCTTTGAGGGCGTGGCGAAGATAGGGCCCAGCAAAACGTAGTCTGCTCCTGCGGTCTCCGCTTGCAAGGCGTCTTCAAGCGAATGGCAAGAGACCCCGATCAGGAGATCCGTACCCGCTTCACGCCGGATGGCCTCCGCCGGGAGTGATTGTCCACCCAGGTGGACACCGTCGGCGCCCGAACTCATGGCAATATCCAAGCGATCGTTGACGACGAACTTTGTGGCGGTTCCCCGGCAAAGAGCAGCGGCAGCTTCCGCCAATCCCAGAAGTTCCCGAGTGGGGAGATCTTTCTCACGGAGCTGAATGAGGTTGATTCCAGCCTTCACTGCTGCCTGGACGCGGGGCAGCAAAGGCACCGGCGCGAGTCCACGCCGGTCCGTAATGTAACAGAGCTGGAAGGGTGAAGGTTTCATCTGAGGGAACATGGCTCCTGGCCAGAGATGCTGCCCGGACAAGGGTAGCGGGTCGCATTGCGCCTGAAGGGCATGGGAATCGCCGTCCGGAGGTTTAGCGCACGGCGGTCGGACGTATCAGCCCCAACGCTCCCCTCATTCGCCAGACTTCGCAGA
>JBJKQF010000344.1:0-9097 GCA_046705545.1 Terriglobia bacterium | reverse complement strand
TTCGGCCTCAATGCGGCGCGGTTCTACAAAGTCGACTGAGAAATAATCCGCCGCAACCTTCGCCCGACAGGCAACAGCCTACAATCACGCCTGCGCTCACAAAGATTCCGACCACTTAAAAGGAAAGCCACCGCCCGTTCCGGACGGCGCCGATTAGAAGAGCACCGGGAAGGAAAGGACCAGGAGAACCGCCAGACAGATCAACACGCGGCGCTTCCGGCTAGAGGAGTGCGCCACCATCTCGCCACGCCGCGCGTCGCAAAGCAACTGGTAATCCGCCTCAATCATGGAGCAAGCTGTAACGCATTTTTCCATACGGCAAACTCAATTTTGGCTCTCACCCGTTGCCGCTAACCCACGCGGCTGTCCACTGGTAAAAGCTCTTGGAATCAAGGGCCTGCATACAAGAATCACTGTGCCTGGGATTCGAATACTTTGGGTGGAAGGGCAGAGAAATGATTATAAGAACACGGGCGGAAATTCCACGAGGGACCCCTCTGCCCTTTCCATCCAACGTATCAATTGATACAAAATCGGTTACTATGTGTCAAACAACCAAGGTGCTGGAACTTTGGTTCCAACTAGCCGACACAGCTGCGCAAAGAGCGCTGCGAGCGAGCCGCCCCGCACACATCAGAAACCCCGTCGCTGATTTTTCAGCTTTTCCCTTCCGTTCTCGACCCGGAACGAAAGGGCTCGGCAAAATCCTCCATGCGGAAGCTGTACAAGCCAGGGCACTGAATGCTCCTTGGCCTTGCGGCGGCATTTGCATTATGCTTTTAAATTCGGCACTTAAACAGGAGGTTCCTCGTGGCTCGTCGCATTCTCTTGGTTATCCTTGCTTTCTGTACCTTCATTTCTATTGCCGGGTTCACCAAAGCAGCCCAATTTCCCCCGGACTTGTATCAGGAAATGCACTGGCGCATGATCGGCCCCTTCCGCGGCGGGCGTACCCGCGCAGCGTGCGGAGTGCCCGGCGAGCCCAACGTTTTCTACATTGGCGCAGTCGACGGCGGCGTTTGGAAATCGACCGACTACGGCCGCACCTGGAAACCGATCTTCAACCACGAGCCCACGCAATCCATCGGCGCCATTGCCGTCGCGCCCTCCGATCCCAACATCATCTACGTGGCGAGCGGCGAAGGCTTGCAGCGCCCCGATCTCTCCGTGGGCGACGGCATATACAAATCCACTGACGCGGGCAAAACGTGGGTTCACCTGGGACTGCGTGACGGCCAGCAGATTCCTGCGCTCGTCGTTGATCCGCATGATCCCAACCGTTTGTTCGCCGCCGTACTGGGCCATCCTTACGGTCCGAACACACAGCGTGGCATCTTTCGCTCCACCGATGGCGGCAGGACCTGGCAGCGGGTGCTTTACAAAAATGAGAACACCGGCGGCTCAGCCGTAGTGATTGATCCGGGAAATCCCCAGGTTGTATACGCCTCCTTGTGGGAAGCGCGGCAAGGGCCATGGGAGGACGGCAACGCCTATGGGGGAGATGAAGGCGGGCTTTTCAAATCCACCGATGGCGGCAGCACCTGGCATCAATTGACCAAAGGCTTGCCCAAACACCTGGTGCAGATCAACGTCGCCATCGCCGCCAGCAATCCCGATCGGCTCTACGCGGTGCTAGCCACCAGCAATAGCAGCCCGTACGAATCCGGAAAAGACTTGGGTTTCTACCGTTCCGACGACGCGGGCGAGACCTGGTACAAGGCCACCACGGACGCCCGCCCTACGTACCGCATCGGCGGCGGCGACCTGCCGGTGACGGCGGTGGACCCAAAGAATGAAAACATCGTTTACTCCACCAGCGTGGTCACCTGGCAATCGACGGATGGCGCTAAGACATGGAAGGCATTTCGCGGCGCCCCGGGCGGCGACGACTATCAGAATATCTGGGTCAATCCTAACCACCCCAACATCATTCTCCTGGTGGGCGACCAGGGGGCGGTCATCACAGTGAACGGCGGCAAGACGTGGAGCTCCTGGTACAACCAGCCCACCGGGCAGTTCTATCACGTGATCGCAACTAACGGCTTTCCTTACAAGGTGTGCGGCGCGCAGCAAGAGAGCGGCTCCGCCTGCACATCGAGTCGCGGCAACGACGGCGAGATTACTTTTCGCGACTGGCATCCCGTGGGCGTCATCGAGTACGGCTATGTAGCTCCCGATCCGCTCAACCCCAACATCATCTTCGGCGCGGGGCGGGATAGTGTCTCGAAGTATTTTTTGAATACAGGACAGTCGCAGGGAGTAACTCCCATGCCAATCGGCTCCAGCAAGTACCGCACGGACCGCACGGAGCCGATTATTTTCTCTCCCGTCGACCCACACGTCCTCTACTACGCCGCCAACATGCTTTTCAAGACCACCAACGGCGGGCACTCCTGGCAGGTCATCAGTCCCGACCTCACCCGTAAGCATCCCGGGATTCCCTCCAGCCTGGGGACTCTGGCAAACAAGGACGCCTACGCCCACAAAGTCCGCGGCGCCATCTATGCCGTTGGACCTTCTTTCAAAGACGTGAACACCATCTGGGCGGGTACCGATGACGGTTTGATTTGGCTGACGCGCGACGGTGGCAAACACTGGAAGAACGTCACCCCTCCCGCGCTCACTCCCTGGAGCAAGGTGACGCAACTGGTGGCCTCGCATTTTGACGATGAAACCGCTTACGCCTCGGTCAGCCGCTTCCGCATTGACGACCTGCGCCCTTACATCTATCGCACCCACGACGGCGGCAAGACGTGGAAGCTAATTGTGAACGGCCTGCCGGACAACGCTCCCGTCGACACCGTGCGCGAGGACCCCGTTCGCAAGGGTCTGCTCTATGCGGGAACAGAGACAAGCGTCTGGGTGTCTTTTGACGACGGCGACCAGTGGCAGTCGCTGCAGATGAATCTGCCGCATACGTCCATGCGCGATCTCTGGATTCACCAGAACGACCTCCTGCTGGCCACTCACGGCCGGTCCTTCTGGATCCTCGACGACCTCACGCCGCTGCGCCAACTTACGCCGTCTGTGGCGCAAGATGCCGCACATCTCTTCACGCCCGAACCCGCGATCCGCGTGCGCCGCGATACCAACACAGACACGCCGCTGCCGCCAGGAACCCCGGCCGGGGAGAACCCGCCGAACGGCGCCATCCTCAACTACACTTTAGGAACTGCAACTTCCGGCCCTGTCACGCTGGAAATTCTCAACGCGAATGGCAAACTGGTGCGGCGTTATTCGAGCACGGACAAGCCCCAGCCCAGTGAAGCCGAACTAAAAAAGCTTTCCATCCCGCTCTACTGGATCGAGAAACCGAAGGTTCTCTCCGCCCTGCCCGGCATGCACCGCTGGGTTTGGGACCTACGCTACGCTCCGCCCAAGTCCGCGCAATTCGGATATCCTATTTCCGCAGTGCCCCACCGCACACCTCCCGGACCCAACGGCCCTCTGGCGCTGCCCGGCCGGTACACCGTGCGGCTGATCGCCGACGGCAAGACTTACTCCGCGCCCCTGACTGTGAAGATGGACCCGCGCGTCAAGACGCCGTTGGCGGATCTCCAAGCATCCTTCCACATGCAGATGCGCCTCTACGCACAGTGGAATGAGGCTTACACAGCAATTGCTCAGGCCCGAGCTCTCAACAGCGACCTCGGAAAACTCTCCAAGCAATCAAGCGGGGCCGTCAAGCAGTCTGCCGAAGCGCTGCGAGAGAAAGTGGAAGCAATCCTGAAGGGCTCGAAAAAATCGGGAACCGGCGCTGCCCAACCCATGACGCTTGAGCAAATGCAGGGCCAGGTAGGTTCGGTCTACGGACAGTTGGGCGGGTCTGATGCCACACCCACGGCGACGCTGGTGAATGCTTACAAAGGCACGGAGCAGAAGGTTGAGTTGCTGATGAAGCGCTGGAGCGCCCTCAAGAACGTCAACCTTCCCGGACTGAACCGCGAGTTGAAGAACAAGCGATTGCCTGCGATCCAAATTCGGGAAGAAGCGCCGCCCGTCACCGTAATGCGCAACCAAGAGTGATTGCGGGCCGCTTCCGCGCGTGCCCAACGAGGTGAATGAAGCGCCTCCGGCATCCGGAGGGGTTTCGCCTCTTCCGGAACTCCTGCGCCCCATGCTGCAATGTGATCAGTTTGCCTTCTTGCCGGCAAGATACGCTCGGCGTTCCTTTTCCGGAAAGCGCTCAATCGCGTAGCGAAGCGCGGTACGAGGCATGGTTTGGTGGTGAGTATCTAGGAACTTCTGGAGTGCCGCAAGGTCTCGCTTGCCGGCTTCGCGAAGCATCCAACCCGTAGCTTTGTGAATCAGGTCTTCGGAATCGCCGAGAAGCATGCGGGCAATTCGAAAAGTCGGCGCGCTCCGGCCCTGGCGGATGAACCACCAGGTCGCGACGATGGCGATGCGCCGGTCCCACATCCGTTTGGAGCGCGCAAGTTCAACGAGCAGGCTTTTCTCCCGGCGGAGCAGATACGCACCCAGAATGTAGGGAGCAGAGTCGTCTACACCGTCCCAGGAACGGATGGCAGAGCGGTTCTTGAGATAAAACTTGAAGATGGCTTCCTGCTTGCGCTCGTCTCCTGCGGCGAATTGTCTTCTAAGAATCGCATGCGCCAGGGACCGCTCCTCATGGACGTTCGAATGCATGAGGGTTCGCAGTGGGCCGAAAGGCATCTCTTCAAACTCAATGGCGAGCTTGCGGATGTTGGGTACCGGAACGCCGAGAAAAATATCATGCCCGGCGTCTTTGAAGAAACCGCGAAAGACCGTTGCCTTGGCAGGTTTGCCCTGCCGCCTGAGCGCCGCGCGCGCTTGAATCAACATTTTCCCGCCGCCTGCTTTCTTATTGGGTCTTGCCGCCAAGGCTTGCTCCTTTCAAATTGCTTCCGCGCCGTTATACTCAGACCGGGTGAAATTCCCCCAGCGATCTTACCTGAGGAACCTTGTGGTGGACATGCGCCCGGCGGCGCGTGCTAATGCCGCTTTTTCACCATGCACGAAGCGCGAGCAGCGGGAACACTATTGTAAGGCGGAATGGCTGGGAGGCAGGGATTCGAACCCCGATAGGCAGATCCAGAGTCTGCAGTCCTACCGTTAGACGACCTCCCAAGGCATCTTTATTTTCTACCAGTTCTTGCGCGCTTTTGGCAACTTTAAACGCGCAGCCCCTCGAAAGTCCCTCAAGTCTGGGAGGCCACAATCAGACTCCTAATCGCGGATAACGCTCACCTCCTACAGAGTCTCAAACCATATGCAATTGGGATATGGCATCAATTACATTACAAGGATAGGGCTCCATAAAGGCGCGTTTCCGCCAGTGCCGGCGGAGTTAGTCGCCAGCTTTGCTCTGACAATCCGTCAGCCAACCAAGCAAAGGAATTTGACATTGTGATGCGTGTCACTGCAAACGCTTATGTCAAGCGCTAGCTTCCGCTTATGGCAAGCTGTCGAGCCGTCGCTTTGCGGGACGGCGTAAGGTTGGCTACAGCATCGCTTGCCGCTCCGGCTGCACGCTTCCCCGGAACCATGTCAGCCCCAGTTCCCTCTTCGGTCGTATTGTTTCCAGAAACCGAATGTTTCCGGTTCGCTGGTCTCACTGAGGCGGCGCGATGATTTTTTCCGCCTTCAGATCCCGAATGTTCTTACCTCCATGCTGCCCAGACACGTACCTTACCGAAAGTGAACGGTCCTCGATCTATCGTTACGAACGGCGTTTTCCACTCTACCAGTGCGGGCTGCAAGCACCGGGCCAGTAGGCCGAATCTAAATGCGGAGAGAAGGCCATGGACAACGAAAGGTTGACGGTTGTTGACCGACGCACGGATACCACTTACGACATTCCCCTCTACAAAGGCGCTGTTCGAGCCACGGACTTGCGCCAAGTCAAAGTGAACCCCGATGATTTTGGGGTCATGAGCTACGACCCCGCCTTCATGAACACCGCTTCCTGCCAGAGCGCCATTACCTTCATCGATGGCGAGAAAGGAATCCTCCGTTACCGGGGTTACCCTATAGAACAACTGGCGGAAAAATGCAGCTTCCTTGAGGTGGCTTACCTAATTCTCTTCGGTGAGTTGCCCACCAAGTTCCAACTCCAGACCTGGGTTGATGAGATCACTCATCACACGATGCTTCACGAATACTTCAAGAAGTTCCTTGAAGGCTTCCGTCTGCAATCGCACCCCATGGCCATGTTTATTAGCACGGTGGCGGCGCTTTCAGCCCTCTACCCTGAGGCCAAAAACGTGCAGGACCCGGAAACTCGGAGACTGCAAATCTGCCGCCTGATCGGCAAGGTCCCCACAATCGCCGCCTACACCTATCGCCACGGGCTGGGCTTCCCTTACGTTTACCCTGACAATGACCTCGGCTACACCGAAAATTTTATGAATATGCTGTGGAAGATGGTTGAACCGAAATATCGGGCTAACCCGGCCCTTGCCCGGGCGCTGGACGTTCTTTTCATTCTTCTCGCCGACCACGAGCAAAACTGCAGCGCCAACGTCATGCGTTCGGTGGGCAGCTCACAGGCCGATCCTTTTGCTTCTGTTGCCGCGGCGGCCGCCGCGCTTTCCGGTCCCTTGCATGGCGGTGCCAACGAAAGGGTCTTGAAGATGCTCGATGAAATCGGATCGAAAGACCGGGTAGCCGCCTACGTTCAGCATGTGAAGGATGGACACGGAAAACTGATGGGATTCGGGCACCGGGTCTACAAACACTACGATCCTCGCGCCAGGATCATCAAGTGGACGGCGGACCAAGTGTTTAAAGTGACTGGGATGAACTCAAAGCTCGAAATCGCCCTTGAGCTCGAGCGCATCGCGCTGGAAGACGAGTATTTCATCAAGAGAAAGCTTTATCCCAACGTTGATTTCTATTCAGGGATTATCTATCAGGCGTTGGGCTTCCAGCCGGAGATGTTCACGGTGTTGTTTGCCATTCCCCGGACGGTCGGCTGGCTCGCCCAGTGGCAGGAGATGCTCCAGGATTCCGAGCAGAAGATCGCCCGTCCAAGGCAAATCTACATCGGCCATGAGGCGCGTGACTTCACCCCGATCGAGAAACGCAGCGCGCAGGCGTCTCCCTTGGCCTCTGAGCAGGCCGACGCCGCTTGAACGGTGCGCGGCATCCGGCGGGTTACCGGCGCAGGATTCGTCTTTCTGAAGACCGATCGGACCAAAGAGAGCCTGCACGTGCGCCGGGCGACGGTAAAATCTGAAACTATGTTGGAGGAATTAATGGCAAGCATTGCCATCATTTATTGCAAACGAATCAAGGACCACTCTTGTATTGCCTGTGCCAAGTGCTACAAGGCAATGCACCACAAGGACGCAGAATTTGCCCGCCATGACGACGTTGACTTAGTCGCGATGACAGACTGTGGAGATTGCCCTGGACTCGTGGTTCCTCGCGTCAAGCTTCTCAGGGAGGTTGCCAAAGGACTCGATCGCAAGATTGACACGTTGCACCTCGGAACGTGCGTCAAGCTGGCAATGGAAACAGCACAGTGCCCAATCGACTTCGACGAGTTGAAGATCACTCTCGAAAAACGGTTCGGACTTCAAGTCGTCTTGGGAACACATTCCTATTGAGGCCGCCGGCACAATTCCGCAATCCTGCGTGGCCGGAGCATTAGAAGCATGCCTCGTGCGGAGGGTTTAAGGCTCGACGATTCCTATGCGGATTGCATAATGGACGAGCTCTGCAAAGGAGGGAAGATTCAATTTATGCATGATGTTGGCGCGATGGGCCTCGACGGTCTTCACGCTGATATTCAACGCTGAAGCCACTTCTTTATTGCTATTCCCTTTTGTAAGCAGCCTTACGATCTCGCGCTCCCGCGGCGTCAAGTGGTCCGCGGGTTCGGCCTCAATCCGGGGATGCAGGAAACCCTCGACCGCCACGCCGGAAGCGCCCGGTGAAAGGTATCGCTCGTGGTTGAGAAGAGCATTGACCGCGGCGACCATATCGCACATGGCGTCCGACTTCAACACATAGCCGCGCACTCCGGCTTCCAGAACCTCACGCAATAGTTGCTCCGAGTCATGCATGGTAAGAATCACGATCTCCGTTTGTGGCAGCTCTTTCAAGATTTGGCGGGCGGCCTCAGCGCCGCTCAGCTCCGGCATGCTGTGATCGAGAATTACGACGTTCGGTTTCAATTCCCGGCTCTTTTCGACCGCCTCACGCCCTGAACCTGCTTCACCGCAAATCTTCCAGCCCGGCTGCGTCTCAAGCAGGCGCCGCAGTCCGTGGCGGACGATCTCGTGGTCATCAGCAAGCAAGATCCGGACGTCCTTCATCACGCAACCTCCCTGATCTCAAGCGGCAGACTTACGCGGACTACCGTCCCATGGATCCCCGATTCGATTTCCAGCCGCCCGCCGAGTTCACGCATTCGTTCCCGGATGCCCGCGATACCCACCCCCATCGATTCATTGTCCGCCACGCGACGGCCTTCGCTTCCGAGGGGAATTCCATGCCCTTCGTCGGAGACTTCCAACAGCAGGCCTGCGGTTTCCTTGTGCAGGAAAATCTTCGCTCTTGCGCTCCCCGAGTGCCGGTGGATGTTCGTCAGGCATTCCTGCACAACCCGGAAGAGCGCCGTCTCCATTTGTCGGGGAAGCCTTGGAAGGTCAGGTGGAGCGTCTAGATCAACTTGAATACCACTCCTTTGGGAGAAACCCTGAACATACCAACGCAAGGCGGCACATAGTCCGTATTCATCCAGTACCGGAGGGTGAAGCAAATAAGAGAAGTTGCGAATTTCCGACAGTGCATGCTTTACCAGGTCAATACTCTCGCTGACAACGGACCTAACTTTCGGGCCCACCTCACAGGAAGGCTGGTTCATCCAAGAAAGATTCATCGACAGTGCGGAAAGATATTGTCCCGTGCTGTCATGAAGCTCGCGCGCGATCCGGCGCCTCTCATCGTCCTGGGCGTGAAGCAATTGGGAGGACAGCCGGCGGAGGCCCTCCTCCGCCCTTTTATGCTCCGTAACGTCCCGCAAGGTCCCCTCGTAATAAAGCACCTTGCCGTCGTCGTTCCTCACGGCGTAAGCGCTTCCCATTACCCAGATCAGCGTCCCGTCCTT
>JBJKQF010000343.1:0-21182 GCA_046705545.1 Terriglobia bacterium | reverse complement strand
CGCTTGCCACGCTGGAGGCGGGCGGGGTCTTTTACGGAGGTTTCATCGCCGCAACTTTCTTTGCCATCTGGTATATCCGAACTTATAAGCTGCCGCTCTGGAAGATGTTCGACATTTATGCGCCGGCGATTGCGCTGGGCCAAAGTATTGGCAGGGTGGGGTGTTTTTCCGCGGGTTGCGACTACGGTGTACCCAGCCACTTCTTCTGGACGCTTACTTTTACCAGCGAATTCGCGCACCGGATGACAGGCGTTCCGCTTGGCGTGGCGCTCTTTCCATGGCAGCCGGTCGCGTCGGTTACCATGCTCTGCATTTTTGGAATCCTGATCTGGCGCTATCGTCACAAGTCTCGCGATGGAGAGATTTTCCTGCTGTATCTGGTGCTCTACGCCGTGGCCAGATTTTCCCTGGAGTTCCTGCGGGGAGATCCGGACCGCGGGTTTGTGTTTAACCATCTGCTCTCTACTTCGCAATTCATCGCGCTCCTGGCGCTGCTGACGGCGCTGGGAGTGTTGATCCGGTGGCATTTCTTTCCGCGCCGCGCCGAGGCTCCCGCCGGTGGGGGAAGAGGCCCGGAAGGGAACGCTCAAAGAAAAGAAGCTTCGCATTCCAGGTAAGGGTATGGCGGCTCGTGGCGGGCGGCGGGCCGGAGACTGAAAGTATTGGGAATCATTCCATCTTAAGGAGATGTTAGTGAAGACGGGTAGAGTCATTCTGGGTGTTGTTTTGGGTGTGGCGATTGCGGTCGGCCTATATTTTGTGAATCGCTACTGGATTGCTCCTGTTACGACAAGCTCGATGAAGACCAGCGGCCGGTTTCCGATGGCTCCAGAATTCTCCTCCGTCTCTCTTTCTGGTGACAAGATTGACATGAAGGACTACCGTGGCAAAGTGGTCCTGCTGGATTTCTGGGCCACGTGGTGCGGCCCCTGCCGGATGGAGATTCCGGGCTTTGTGGAGCTCCAAAAGAAGTACCGGGATCAAGGTTTTGCGGTGATCGGGGTTTCGATGGATGAAGGCGGTCCTCGAGGGGTCAGGGAATTCTACAACGAGTTCCACATGAATTACCCGGTGGTGATGGGTACCGACAAGTTGGGTGAGCTCTATGGTGGCATCCTGGGCCTGCCCACGAGCTTCCTGATCGGCCGTGACGGGCGAATCTACGCCAAGCATGTGGGAACCACGGACGTTTCGGTTTTTGAAGCCGAGATTCGGGAATTGCTGGCGGCTCAGCCCGGGCATGAAGTCGGAAACTTCCAGACTGCGGGTTATACGGCGTCCAAGAATATTCAAGTCAGTACTCCCGCTGAGGTGAACTCGCAAGTTCCCGGCGTGGACCTTTCAAAACTTACCCCTGCCCAGATCCAGGAGTTCAAAACCGTGCTCTCCAAAGAAAAGTGCGCATGCGGGTGCGGTTTGACCGTGCTGAGGTGCCGGGAGACGGACCCCGGCTGCGAGGCCAGCTTGGACGAGGCTCGCGCCGCCTACGCCAAATTCGTCAAGTCACACCCAGGATAAACGCCGTGGGGCCAGGCGGGTTTTACTTTAGAGAAATCAGGAAGGTTCGAAGCATGAGGGTTTTCACGCTGTGTCTATTTCTGCTTTTGCCGCCGGCAGGGGCTTTTGCCGGCGGGAGCGTCTCTGTGGTCAAGGTGCAAACGTTTTTGTCCGCCAGCGCCGTCCGCCCGGGGGCCTCGGTTAAGCTGGCGGTCGTGGCCACGGTTGCTCCCGGATATCACATCAATGACCACAAACCTTCACTCGACTACCTGATTCCCACCGAGATCGTCTTTGGTAAATCGAAATCCTTGCGGGCCGAAAAGGTGGTTTATCCCCACGGCAAACCCAAGAAGTTTTCCTTTTTGGATTCGCCCATCTCCGTTTATGAAGGTGAAACGAAGATTGGAGCCGTTCTCCTCGCCGCGCGCCGGCTGAGGCCCGGAAGCTATAAGCTGCGGGGCGACTTTGCCTACCAGGCATGCAACGATCACGCTTGCCTGGCTCCCACGAAAGTTCCTTTTGAGGTTAACGTTCGCGTGGTTCGTTCCGGGACTGCCGTAAAGCCGGCAAACTCCGGGGTGTTTGAGAAGCTCCGTTCCCACTAGGCTCGCTTTCCTCCGCCAAGATTTTCGATGGCCCTTTCAATCGAATTGCCGGCGCCCCCTCGACCGCTTTCACTTTAAGCATTATCCTGCCTAAACAGGGGCTGGTGCGGGCAGTCCTTGCTGTGGTGATTCTGCTGGAGGACGTAATAACAGAATGAGGACGTATCCAAGACGCTGGGCGGGCTTAGCGGCTGGAGTGATGATCGCCGCACTTTCGTCATGCGCGCTCGGACTGGCTCGAAACAAACATTCCCACAAGAAGCACTCGGTGAAGATCATCCCTGTCCAGTGCGAGGTTGCCGTGCAAAATGGGGAGACCGTTATCACCATGACCCCGGAAGCCCAGGCGGTTGCGGGGATTGCCGCTGAGCCACTCGCCAAGGCTTCAGCTCAGCAGCAGGCCACTGGCCTTGCGAAGGTACTCTCAGTGGAGAGCCTCGCCAAGCTGCAGAAGAGTTACACCGCTACGAAAGATCAGTTGTCCAAAGCACGAGCCAAGGCGGAGGTTTCAAACCGTGAATACGCGCGGCTGAAGTCCCGCAACCAGAAACACAAGAAAGTTCCCGCGAGCGAGCTCACTGCGGCGGAGGGCAAGCTCCATGCGGATGAGGCCACGGTCCGGACCTCGCAGCAGGAGCTGTCACTTGTCAAAGCGATGGCCCGGCAGCAATGGGGTGGCACTGTGGAGAGTTGGCTGGAGCAGGGAAGCCCTCTGCTGGAGCGGGTGATTCACCACCACGAGTTGCTGGTTGAGGCGACCTTGCTTCCTGGTAAATCCGTGAACAGCCTTTCAAGCGTCCAACTGGAAATGCCGGGAGGACGTTTCGCAAAAGCGAGCTTTGTTTCATTCTTTCCTCAAGCCGACCCCCACAGGCAGGGAGTTCGGCTTCTCTATCACCTTCAGGCGCGCCCTGGCTTGGGACCCAGCACAAAGCTGACTGCACACCTGCCTGCGGACGGAACGGCCAACGGAGTGACGGTTCCCAGTGCGGCCGTAGTGAGGGTGGAAGGCCACACCTGGGTTTACCAGCAAACTGCGCCCGGCCGTTTTCTTCGGCGCCCGATTGAACTCCTCCAGCTGGAGCCCGAAGGCTACTTTGTCCGTGAAGGGTTTTCACCGGGAGACACAATCGTCGTCCAGGGAGCGCAGATTCTTCTCTCCGAAGAGTCGCACTCCGGGGTTCAAGCTGAACATTGAGGCGCAACTTTAATGGTTAGAACGGTCCCGGGTCCTCCTACCTTGTAGGCCTGCTGAGTCGTGATCAATTTTCGAGTTTAATAAGCCGCTGACGGCCATAGAGGCAGTCTAGGCTGAGGTGTGCTTTCGTTGTCCTGAACCGTCGCCTAAGTGACTAAATATCGTCTCGCTGGCGTCATGTGATCGCCGTCACATTAGTTTGGTTTCATGTGCAGCGCTATAAGTGGCATTATATGAATTGATTGCGATGATAGACGAAATGGAACGAGACCTGCAATCTATCACGGCGGGGCAAGGGGAAAAAACATGAAGGACGCGACCATGACCCGGTAGGGAGAGCAGTAGCGGTTTAATCAGGTTGAGGAGGAGGTTCCTATGGGCTCTGTTAATGCTTTGGGGCAACCAAACGATGTCACCGGACGGCCGGGCAAGCCGGAGGGATTCATTGAGAGCCTCTCCCCGGAGGTTTCGCAAGCCTTTGAAGATGTCCGGATGGCGACTACCTATCCTGCCGGTGCTCTGCTCTTTCTGGAAGGTGACGCGCCGCAAGGAGCGTTTGTGCTCTCGACGGGAAGGGTAAAGCTTTCCCTGACCTCCCCGAGCGGCAAGGTGATGATTCTGCGGATTGCCAGGGCGGGCGAGATTCTAGGGCTGCACGCGCTCATTTCCGGCACTGTGTTGCAGGCCACCGCCCAAACACTTGAGCCTTGCCGGGTCAGTTTTGTGCGGCGGGAAGACTTCATACGTTTTCTGCGTGGGAATCCTCAAGCCGCCCTGTTGGCCGCCATGCAACTTAGCGCCAACTATCAGGAGACGTGCGAACAGCTCCGATCACTGGGACTCACCAACTCTGCCCGGGAAAAGGTGGCGAGGTTTTTACTAGAATGGGCTGACCACGGCGAACTCGGCAAGGGATGTGCGCGGGTCAGGCTGACGCTGACGCACGAGGAAATCGGCCAACTGATTGGCGCCTCGCGCGAGACCATTACGCGCATTCTGGGAGATTTCAAAGAGCGGCATTGGATTACCATTCGAGGTTCCATGCTGGTCCTTGAGGACCGCGGCGCGCTGGAGGACGTGGTAGGCTCGGAAGAACTTGTTGCCTCGGAAGAGCCTGCCGCGCGCCCGGCAAGACGCGCGGGCCGTGAATCTTCCAGGCTCTTGGTTCCCCGGTCTTTCATTTATGCCAAGGCCCCTGCACCGGGCGTCGCCGCCACGGCCTTGCACGGCTAAGCATCGTTCCGGGGTTCCCCGGAGTAGTCTTTAGTGTTTCCTTCTGCTTCATCCAGGAGTGTCTCTATCAGGATTTCTTTCCCTGAAACATCCGGCTCCGGTTGACTTCCATCCCACTCTCGCTGATTGATATCTTGTCCCTGTCTGGATAAGAGTAGAAGGCAGTCTTGCGGGGTTGATGCGGGTAGCCTGGAGAGTCCTGAGGCTTGCCGCTCTGCAATTTTGTTACCCCAGCAATCCATTTCCGGCTTCGACGCGACGCCGGTTCTCGACTATACTGGAAAGAGGGGACGATCAGGGGGGGAGCGGGCTAACGGAAGGGCGCCTGCTCACGGGAAGCAGCTCTTCGGAGAGCCTGGGTAATAAAATACGCGACAGAAGGTGGGCTTCGACGTGGATCGAAAAGAACTCGAACAGTACAAACAATTGTTGATGGCGAAGCGCGAGGAGTTATCAGCTGCCTGGAAAGGCAGGGAAGGGCTCTCGCCAACGTCTGAGCCGCTTCACGGAGACCCTGCGGACCAGGCTTCCGCTGCCAGCGAGGCGGCGATTCAGGTGCGGCTTCACCAGACCGACAGCCGGCTGATCCGGGCGATCGACGAGGCCCTGGCGCGCGTGGAGCGGGGCACCTACGGGATCTGCGAATTGTGCGAGCAGCCCATTACCGCCGTACGCCTGACCGCCGTTCCCTGGACCCGGCTTTGCCTGGATTGCAAAGAGCATCAGCACGACTAAGCAGGGGAAGCTGTTTTATCATGCTGCGTTTCTGTTGCAGGCGGGGGTTTCAATTCTCCTACCATCAGCCAATAGGCGAGCAAGCCCGCAACCAGAATAATGGGAGCCAAGGCGAATCCCGCAACGTAGGATCCCGTCCGCTGGATCAGAAAACCGGTAATGGCGGGTGATAGCACGCCCCCGAGGTTCCCAACGAAATTGCCGATTCCCATCCACGCGCCCACTTCCTCCGGCGGCGCACAAGACTGAAAAACAACCAGCAGGTTTGCCGTGCTCAGGCCAACCAAGGACGCCCCTGCCAGCATGAAGAGTGTAACCTTCATGCTGCTGGACAGCACCGCAGGGATCAGGAAGAGCCCCGCGGAATACCCGAACGTGATGAGGCCCTTGCGCACTCGTGTGTGGTTCCACCCGTGGCGCGTCAATCGGTCGGCCAGCCATCCGCCTGCGGGTTCGGCCGCCGTCCAAACGAAAAACGGGATGGAGGAATAGACTCCGGCGCGGAGAATGCTCAGGTGGCGGGCCTCGACGAAGTAGTCGGGAAGCCAGGTGACCAGCAGGTAGCCGTAGTATCCAAAGGAAAGAAATCCCAGACACGCACCCACCAGGTTGCGGTTGAGGGTGGGAATCTTGCGGCGCGTTTTCACGGGTCTAACGGACGTTGCCGGAAGCTTTTGCTGTCCCAGACCCGAGGGGAATGCCAGCAGCCACGGGATTATCCACGCGAGCCCTGCGAAACCTACCAGCACGAACATGTGCCGCCATCCGTAGCGCGAAACCAGCCAGGCAATCAGGGGCGCGCCCAGAGCCAGCCCTGCGCGGGTTCCGCAGGAAAAGATTCCGGTCGGAAGCCCGCGGTCCTGGGGTGGAAAAGAGACGCTGATGAACTTGATGCTGCCCGGTAGAAAGATAGATTCGCCGATTCCCAGGGCGATTCGCAGGACGAACAGCATGGCAAAACTTTCAGCGAATCCCGCGAGGCCACAAGCCAGGGACCAGAGAGCAAAAGACCCGGCATAAAGCCAGCGGAGGCTGCGGCGGTCCACCAGGTATCCCATGGGAAGCTGCATCAGCGTGTACGACCAGAAAAAGGCAGAGAGCAGCAAACCCTCGGCCGCCGGGCGCAGGAGAAACTCCTCGGAAATCTTGGGCAGGGCGACGGAAATGGTGGCACGGTCGAGGTAGTTAATCAGCGAAGCCGTAGAAAGCAGGCTGACTAGAAACCAGCGGCGCCGGGTGCTGATCGGCGTGGGCTGCCAGGCCGTTTCGGCAGGCGGGAACGTAGCGGAATTTTCCATCTCTCTTGTCATCGGTCTCGCGGAACAGGACCTTGGAAAAATAGCACAAGTTCGGCCGACGTCTGGTAGCAATCTCTACTGACCGTGTTTCCGGAGCAGCGAGGAAATAGGCTATACTGGGTAATTCAACGATGGGGACCCCAAGCGAGCATCCTTGCAGGCATATGAAGCGCACTTGTGCGCTGCTTGCCCTTTTTCTAGTTGTGGCGCCGCTTGCAGCCTGGGCACAGACCGATGAGATCCAGGTTTATGACGCCGTGGTTGAACCGCCAGGTAAAGTGAACGTGATGGTGCACAGCAACTTTACCCCCATCGGGCGCAAGACTCCGGATTTCCCAGGCGGAATCATTCCCGACGACTCCGTGAACGGAGCCGTGGAATGGGCTTATGGCGTGAAGCCTTGGTTCGAGCAAGGCCTCTATTTGCCCGTGTACACGGCGTATGCAAAGCAGCACGGCGGGTCGATTAACGGCTTCAAGATCCGTGAACTGTTCGTAAGGCCCCACGCCCAGGAACACACCTTTTTCTACGGCGTCAATTTCGAGTTCAGCGTCAATCGCTCGTTTTGGGAGTCCCGGCACATCTCTTCGGAGGTCAGGGGGATTGTCGGAGCCCACCTGCACAAGTTTGACCTCATTTACAATCCGATTTTCGATACGGACTACACCGGCGGGTTCCGCGGACTGGAATTCGTCCCAGCCGAGCGAATTGCCTACAACTTTAATGACAAATGGGCCGTGGCCGGCGAGCAGTATTCCGATTATGGACCACTCCACCAGTTTTACAGGGCGAACGACCAGTTCCACGAAGTCTGGGCGGTGCTGGACCACCATGGCAAGTTTGTGGACATCGAAACTGGCGTAGGCGTCGGCGTAACGGCCGGGGCTGACAAACTGACCTTCAAATTGATGGTGTCGCGCGACCTCAACTGAACCGGAAGTATTCCCGAGAAACTTTCATGTTGAATCCAGACCGGCGCGAGGTCGTCTAGGCAGAACGGAAAGGTAGGGGACCTTGAATGACAGCGCCGGGACGGGAGAAGATTTGAGAAACCATCGAGGTGACTTACTGGTACGGTTCCTTTTTCTGGGAGCGGTGGTGGGGTTGCTCGTTGGGCTGTGGGAGGCCGGGCTGCTGTATTTCGTGCCCTCGGTCCGCGAGTTCATCGTGGTGGACTCCACTTACGTGATTTGGTTTCTCGCGCCCCTGGTGGATGTGGCGTTCTTCGGAGTGTTGGGCGCGATCCTTGGGTGTTTTGCGATATTCGGGAAACCCAGTCCGCGGCGCAGCTTGGTTCTTGCGGCCGCCTTGATTGGCTGCGCCGGCGCGCACATCGGCTGGGCGAACCATTTTGTGTATGCCCAAGTTGTTGATCCGATCGTCTGCGCGCGCTTCAAAGATATTCTTTTCCCACTGATGCGGTTTGCGGTCGTTTGCGCGTTAGCGCTCGCGGTTGCGCATTTCTGGCGTGGCCGTATCCTTCCATGGTTTTCCCCGGAAAAGCGATGGCCGACGCGCCGCGCGGTGGCAGGGATGCTGATCATTCTTCTCGGGCTTGGTGGGGGAGTGCTTTTTTGCTCTGTGTTTCCCCCGCTTCGCTTCTCAGAATCGCACCCCAGTATGATGGCACCCCCAAAGAGCCCCAATATTGTTCTGATTATCATGGACACTGTGCGGGCTGACCACCTCTCTGCTTACGGCTACGACCGTAACACCACCCCCAACCTTGACCGTATGGCTGCTCACGGGGTGCTGTTTGAAAACGCCATCGCCGCTACCTCTTGGACGCTTCCGTCGTTTGCTTCCATTTTTACCGGGTTGCTACCCCATCAAAGCGGCGCCAATTCGTTCCGTGTCATGAATTCCGGATGGGCCACCATCGGCAGCGTTTTAGGGAAGCACGGTTATGCGACGGCTGGCTTCAACGCCAACTTTTCTTACGGGCAGGCCGGGTGGGGCCTTGGACACGGATTTGAGACCTACGATGACGATCCAACCAGCGTGCGGTATAACCTGGCGCGGACGCTGGTTGGGCGAGCGTTGATCCAGCCGCTTTATCAGAGGTTCGGACCTTACAACGCTTTTTTTCGCCGCGACGCAGGAGATCTTAATGCCGACATCTTCCGCTGGCTCAGGCGGCCGCCGTCGCGCCCTTTTTACCTTTGCATCAATTATTTCGACGCGCATACGCCTTATCAGCCTCCCGCTCCGTACAACCATCGTTTTGGCACACTTCCGGAAGCGTTGGAGCGGCGATGGGCTGTGATGGGGTGGCTCAGTCCGGAGGCGCCGGTTTCGGCTGCTGACCGGGCAAGGCTGATCGACGCCTATGACAACAGCCTGGCTTACATTGATGCCCAGGTTGGCAGGCTTATCCGGCGCCTAAAGGCTTCGTCAAGCTGGAAGAACACCGTTGTGATCGTAGCGGCGGATCACGGAGAGGCGTTTGGCGAGCACGGAGCGTACCAGCACGCCTGCGATTTGCACCGGGAAGAAATTCACGTTCCACTGATTATCTTTGGACCCGGAATTCCGTCAGGGCGACGCATCGTCCCGGCGGTTCCGGTCCGGGACCTGTTTGCAACCGTGCTCGATTTGGCCCTGGGATCAAGCGTTCCGATGCACCCGATGAGCCTGGCACGCTACTGGCAAACCGGCTTCACGCCGGCGGACGCACCGCCAGTGATTTCCGAACTCAGCTCCAGCCGTGCGAAGGGTAAACAGGGCGAGATTAGCCTAACCACCGCCCAATGGCATTACATCCTCGGTCTGAACGGAAAGCAGGAGCTTTATGACTGGGCCACGGACCCTGGAGAGAAGCACGACCTTAGCTCTTCACCGCAGGACCAGAAGACTCTTGAGACCCTTCACGCCGAGCTCCAGGAGATTGAGTCGAATTCTCTTGAACCCTGGATCGGGCGCGAGTACCTTTTCGCGCTGGGAGCAAGCCCGGCCTCTTCGTCATCCGATTCCGCCACAGGCAAACCTCCCGTGCCCCCCTCTGGACGGGTGGGAGCCGCTCAGGCGTACTTCCGGCCTTCCATTTCTCCCGGGCAGGAGGGTCCGAACGAATCCGAAAAGGAAATCCTCAAGAGCCTCCCTTATCAATAAAGGCGCGTTATCATAGGGCAGCATGGCTACCTCTGCCGATTTCCCAGTCCCTCCGGGCGGTGACGTGCAGCGCGCCCTGCGGGTGTTTGCCGACCAAGCGTTCTCCCGTGCGGCCGGTGCGCCGCTAATACCCTCCAACCACGTCCGCGTGTTGCGTGACGCTAAGGAAAATTACTCAGCCTGGATGGAGGCGATTCGTGGCGCCAAGCACGCGGTTTTCTTTGAAAGCTACATCATTCACAGCGACGATATCGGGCGCCAATTTGCGGAGCTTCTCATCGCAAAGGCCCGTGAGGGAGTGCGCGTGCGGCTCATTTACGACTGGATGGGAGCGCTGGGGCACACGCGCTGGAGTTTCTGGCGGCACCTGCGGCATGCCGGAGTGGAAGTGCGATGCTTTAATCCTCCCCGCTTTGACAGCGCCTTCGGATGGCTCAGCCGGGACCACCGGAAATCGATTGTGGTGGACGGCCAAGTCGCTTTTGTGACGGGACTGTGCGTGGGGCGCCGGTGGGCAGGCTACCCGGACCGCGGGATCGCTCCCTGGCGCGATACCGGGGTTGAAATCGAAGGGCCGGCGGTACGTGACGTGGAGCAGGCGTTTGCCGCCACTTGGGCGGAATGCGGCCCCGCATTGCCGGAAAACGAGCTGACCGGCGTCCGGGAGGTTGTTGAGGCGTCCGGGGACGTCAGCTTGCGCATTATTCCCACGCGGCCCGGCACTTCCGCGATTTACCGGCTTGACCAGTTGACCGCCGCCCTGGCCAGGGAATCCATCTGGCTGACAGACGCCTATTTTGTGGGAACTACTTCCTACCTGCAGGCGCTGCGAGCGGCGGCGTGGGACGGCGTGGACGTCCGGTTGCTGCTGCCCCGCGCGAGCGACGTTCCGGTGGTGCGGGCCATTTCTCGTGCCGGTTACCGGACTTTGCTGGAGGCCGGCGTGCGCGTCTTTGAGTGGGATGGCCCCATGCTGCATGCTAAGACTGCAGTGGTGGACGGACATTGGTCGCGTGTTGGATCAACGAATCTGAATCTTGCCAGTTGGCTGGGCAATTGGGAACTCGACGTGGTTGTGGAAGACGACGGCTTTGCGAATGAGATGCAGCAGATGTTTCTGGATGACCTGGACCACTCCACGGAGATTGTATTGACCCGCAAGCGGCGTCCGCAGCCCGTGACACCGCGCCATTTGCGTCCCCGGCCGAGAGGGGGCGCCCGTGGAAGCGCCAACTGGGCAGCGAAAGGGGTCTTGCGGATCGGGAATTTCGTGGGTGCTTCCATGACGAACCGCCGGGTGCTAGGCCCTGCTGAATCCTCCCTGATGCTAATGAGCGGACTGACCCTTGCGGCGTTCGTCATGATCACATTTTTGCTTCCGCGGATTGTGGCGGGAGTGCTGGCGCTGCTGGGCGCCTGGGTTGCGGTGACCCTTCTGGTGCATGCGTGGCGGATTCGCCACCCGAAGAGTACGGAGGCAACGGAGGGTCGCGACTCGTCGCAGGTTTCCCCGCGCGGGCCCTGAGTCTATTTGGAGTGCTGAAGGAAGTGAAGTCTAGGCTTCGGCTCTGGCCTGGACAGCAGCGTCCTGTGGGAGCTGCAAGGCTCCGATAAGCTGGGAGAGGTGAACTCGCTTGCGCGCGCAGTAGTCGCGGATGCCGTCCACAATGTTCAGCGCAGTTTCCGGAGCGTAGAAGTTAGCCGTGCCGATTTGCACGGCGCGCGCCCCGGCTAGGATAAATTCCAGCGCATCCTCGGCGCTGGCGATTCCACCGATGCCGATGATGGGAATCTTAACGGCACGGAACGTCTGGTGAACCATCCGCAAGGCAATCGGCTTGATAGCGGGACCGGAGTGGCCGCCCGTCACGTTGGAGAGGCGCGGCGTGCGCGTTTCAATATCAATCGCCATTCCCACGAAGGTATTCACCAGTGAGAGCGCGTCCGCTCCGGCGCCTTCCGCGGCGCGCGCCAGTTCCGTGATGTCGGTGACGTTCGGAGAGAGCTTGACGATCAAGGGGAAGCGCGCCGCTTTCTTGCTGGCCGCCACCACCTCCGCCGTCAAGCGCGGATCGTTGCCGTAAACCATGCCTCCGCAGCGCGTGTTGGGACAGGAGATGTTCAGCTCGTAGCCGTCAATGCCTTCGCCGTCATTCAGAATCTCGATTGCCCGTACGTACTCTTCCGTCGAATAGCCGAACACATTGACGATGCAGCGCGTGCGGAGGGTTCTTAGGAAGGGCAGTTTCTCTTCCAGGAATTTTTGTGCGCCGACATTCTGAAGGCCGATGGCGTTCAGCATGCCGGAGGCGGTCTCGTAAATACGCGGGGAAGGATTTCCTTCCATCGGTTCGGCGGAGATGCCCTTCACGCAAATTCCCCCAAGCTGATTCAGATCGATCAGTTGGGCAAATTCCTTGCCGTAACCGAAAGTGCCGCTGGCGGTCAGGACGGGGTTGGCAAAGTGAATCCCGGCGACCTCCACGTCGATGCGGGGATTGAAGGTGTCTGGGCTCGCCTGCTTTGCAGCCTTTTGTGGCGTGGGTTCCGTCATTTTAGGTTTTCGGGATTTCTTCCTTTTCCCAAATTACTCTCTCAGCCCGGAAGACCGGACCCTCCGTGCAGACTCGTTCGTAAGCTGCGTGGCCCGTTCCTGTAACCCGGATCGAACAGCCGAGGCAGACGCCCAGCCCGCATCCCATGCGATTTTCCATTGAGACCAGACAAGGATGTCCGTATCGGTGGGCCAGCGCCACCGAGGCCCGAAGCATCGCCCAGGGTCCGCAGACCATGAAGAGGAACTTCCGGTCTCGACGGCTCTCCAGATACCGGGCCAGGGGTTCGGTGACGTAGCCGCGGTGTCCCTCCGAACCATTTTCCGTGGCCAGCGTTATTTCCTGAACGGAGCTTCGGAATTCTTCAACCCCCACAAGGTCTTCCCGGGTCCGGCCTCCAAAGAAGAGGCGTTGCCGGAGTCCTGCTTTGGCGAGTTCGCGCGCGGGGAGAAGCAAGGCGGCGATCCCAATTCCTCCCGCCACGTGCAGAACTTCATCCGCGCCTTGGGCGGCGGGAAGGTATTCCTCCGCAAAAAAACCGTGTCCCAGGGGCCCGAGTAGACCTACCTTGTCGCCCGGTTTCAATTCCGCCATCAATCGCGTGCCCTGACCGACGATTTTGTAAAGGAGCTGGATGATTTCCGGGGAACCACCGGTATCCGGCGGGCTCTGGCCGTTTGAGGCAGGCCGAACGTCGTAGATGCTCATCGGCCGGCGCAGCAAGACATCCGAATGTCCGAGCAGCCGCACCATGACAAACTGCCCGGGGCGCGTTGCCTGGGCTTGCCGGGGAGAGTGAAGATTCAAAAGAAAGTGGCCGCCCGTAAGTGGCTGGTTCTTAACCACGGCGACGATGTCATCGTACATCCCGCTTATTTTACCAGAACCACGGCATAGTCCGAGATACTGTTCTTGCAATATCGCGCCGCCCAGAAGCTTGTTGGGTGCCGTGCGGGGAGGGAAGCGGGGAACGGGCAGGCTTGTATGACTCGCCCTGGGATACAATAGCGTTTTTACGGGGCTCATTTTCTCTGCGATATTCCTGGCCTTGGCATAGGCATCTGCCTGTCCGTGGCAAGCAGAAGCTCGGAGCGAACGAAGGGTCGCGTGAAGGAGGTTTTCACTTTGCGCAGGCTTTCAGGCTAGAATTCAAGGCAAGGTCTCCAGCGATGATCGTATTTCTACAAGGCGCCTTGATTTTGAGCTTGGTGGCGACGAACGCCTTTTTTGTTGCGGCGGAGTTTGCGCTGCTGAGCATCCGGCGCAGCCGCCTGCAACAACTGGTGCGGATCGGCAGCTTTCGAGCCGGATTGGTGCAGAAACTGCTGGGCTATCCCAGCCGCCTTTTTTCCGGACTGCAACTGGGGGTTACCGCCGCCAGTCTGCTGCTGGGCTGGCTGGGCGAATCCATCCTCGCACGACAATTGCAGGGTCTGTTGGAGGACAGGCTGCGGCATTTCGTGGGTCCGGCGACGCACGGTGCCTCGACCGCAATCGCCTTCCTGCTGATTACGGGAATGCTGATGGTGTTCGGAGAGCTTGCCCCCAAAACGATCGGCTACGAGCGGGCCGAGAGGGTGGCCTTGCTGGTGTCCTGGCCGTTGACCCTTTACATGCGGGTGGTTCACTACCCGGTGCTCCTGATGGATTGGTTGGCCAACCGGGTGGCGCGGTGGGCCGGTGTGACCGTAACCGTTGGCCACAGCGACATGCACAGTCTGGAAGAGGTGGACCTGATTGTGGCGGGCATTCGCAAGCGCGGCCTGCTCGGTGAAGAACAAGAGGAGATGATTCACAGTGTTCTGGACCTTCACCGCGTCCTGGTGCGGGAGATCATGGTTCCACGGCCCCAGATTACTTCCTTGCCGCTCAGCAAGGATCTCGATTTTCTTTTGGAGCGCATTGTGAAAGACCAGCATTCACGCGTTCCTATCTACGAGGATTCTCCGGACGAAATTGTGGGCATCCTGTATGCCCGCGACCTTTTGGGCGTGGCGCTGGATCGCTTGCGTTTTCACATCCCACTCAGCGAGCCGCTCGATTTGCTGTCTCTACTTCACGCCCCGATGATCGTTCCGGAAACCATGCCGCTGATCAAGTTGCTCGATGAAACCCGCCGCCGGCACGCCCAGTTGGCCCTGGTGGTGGATGAATTCGGAACCTTTGTGGGTCTGGTGACCATTGAGGACGCGCTCGAGCAGATTGTGGGCGAAATCCAGGATGAGTACGACCGGGAGGAAGACGTTATCCAGCAGGTGGGGGAGCACGTCCTGGTAATGGATGCCGCGCTCAGCCTGCGGGAGTTGGCGGATGACTACGGCATCGTGCTTCCTCGCGGCGCAGGATATGAGACGCTGGCGGGTTTTGTGCTGGACCGACTGGGTGCTATCCCCAGGGGTGGTGAGAGTTTTATCTACGAAGGGCGAGTATACACGGTGGTTGAAATGGAGGGGCGGCGCGTGGCGAAGGTCAGGATTGAAAAGCCCGTCGGGAAGGGAACTCGCCCGAGAATCGCTCCAGCGCCTGCTAAAGGTGATTCCAAAGGATAGCTGCCTCTGTGCTAGCGCGGCGGCGCGGATTCCCCGTTCAGGATTACCGCCACTTCTGTCCCGGGACGCGCGCCCAAAGTTTTTGCCGCCGACCCCTGATTCATGGCAATTTCAAGAAAGCCGGAACTTCCAACTACAGCAAAGATCTCTGAAGGCTTGCCGGCTGAAAATGACGAGTAGATTCTTGTCACTTCCCGCTGATTGAGCGCGAGGCGAAAGCTCGCGGATTTTTCCTTGAAGATCTGCGGCACGTCCTCCGGGCGGAGGTTGGTGATGACATTCCCGAACTTGTCCACGCGGATGGCGACTCCTTTCAGCAGGCTTGGATTTTCCCACCTCGGCCGGGGAAACTCGGACTTGGCGTAATCGCTGACGACCTCCCCGAATTTCTGCAGTTTGACTCCGCAGCTTAGCCAGGCGGCGACGGGCGCAAAGATGTCGCGTCCGTGAAAGGTGTTACTGACGGGATGCAGGAAGTAACGATCCACGGTCGCGTGGCGCACCTCAACGTTCTGTTCGCGTTCGTAAATCAGCGAGAGTACTCCGTTATCCGGCGCCACAAAGGTGTAATTGGCGGTGCTCGCCACAATAGGCCGCCGGCTGGAGCCTACCCCCGGGTCAACCACCACGAGGTGTATTGTCCCGGCGGGAAAATAATGGCAGCTCTGGGCCAGGGTGAAAGCGCCATCCAGGACGTCGTAGGAGTTGACCTGGTGGTTGATGTCCACAATGACGGCCTCAGGATTGATCTTCAGGATGACTCCCTTCATCACCCCCACAAAATGATCCTGTTCCCCGAAGTCTGTGGTGATGGTGATGATGGGGCAAGAAGGCAAGGCGCTAGTTCCTTTCTGTGATCGTAAATTATCAGTTCAAGCGCAAGCTAACGGAAGTCGCCCGGCATTGTCAAGGCACGGCAACTCCACAGACCCATCGGCGCTTGTGGCCGTCGTGAAAAGCGGCGCGCGTCCAATTTGTCAGGAAGACTGAAATATCTTCCGGTAGTCCTGGAGCGAAAGAGGGGGCAGGGAAGCCGTGGCGATGTTTTCCTCGACGTGCTCAGGGCGTCTCATCCCCGCGAGCGCGCAGGTGATTCCCGGAGTGGAACGGACAAATTGAATGGCGCGCTGGGCGTCCGTGTGAAGTCCGGCAAAGCGCCGCCGAAATTTCTCCGGCAACCCTTGTGCGAGCTGGCCCTGCAAAAGGCTGGCGCTGGCAAAAACCATCAGGCCGCGTTCTCGCGCAAGGTGCAGAAAAGGAACCTGCTTCTGTCCCATCGGTTGCGTATTCGAGGTCAGCGCCTCCGGCATGGCGATATTGAAAGGAAGCTGCACGGCCCGAAAATGATGATCTTTTCCGCCCACTTCCTCGGCGGTATCCAGGACGATCTCGAGCGACAGCGCCTCCTGGGAATCCGGTGGCACACGAAAGGCATTCCAGGTTGCGGCGCCGTACATGCGAATCTTGCCGTCCGCGACGGCTTGTTCCAGGGTTACAAAGGCAGCCCTGAGGCGGACGAGGAACTCGCTGCGGGGAATCTCCTTAAGCTGTGTCTCGGGATTGTGAAGGTAATAAATGTCGATCGTCCCGACTCCCAGATTTGCGCGGCTGACGTCGATTTGGTTTGCCAGGTAGCGTGGGGCCATGGAGTGGCACCCGGCCACTACCTCATCGGGACGCAACACCCCAGTCTCAATGAGCATTTTCTGGAAATATTCGGAAGGTTCCTGCTGGAGTTCCCCATCAAAAGCGAGGAAGCCACCCTTGGTAGCAAGGATGATTTCATCCCGTTGGACAGCGCCGGAAGAGATCAGCTCGACAAGGCCACGGGCGACGGCCTTTTCGCTGCGCATGTTTCGATAGTTGACTGCGGTGTCCAGAACGTTGGCACCCATTTGGACAGCACGAACCGCAGCGGCGCTGTATCCATCATCAACTTCCGGGATTGGATCGCCGAGATAGGTGCCGAGGCCGATTGAGGACGTCCAAAGTTGGCGACTCTGGCGGTAGTGTCCCGGCATCCGGCCGGCAAAGCGTGCTTGGAGCCTAGCCGTTCCCTCCGGCGTGGCATAGCCTGGCAAAAGCATTGGGTGAGATTTTCCTTCAGGAGTGCGCATGAGCCAGTCACTTAGCCCGGAGCAGGAGCACGGGCACGCTAACGCTGTGCTGCACCCGCGGGGCCGTTGTTCCCCGAAGCAAGTCGCCGATCAATCGGTGGCCGTGAGTGCTCATGGCCACCAGGTCGCACCCTTGAGTCTGGACGTACTTAATAATTTCGCTGGCCGGATCGCCGTAAGCCAAGGCAGCCTCCGCCGGAACCCCGGCCGATTCAAACTCGGCATTGACTTTCTGCAAGTAGGCCGTGTCCTCTTTCACTTCCGGGCCCGCCGCATCTGGGCCATACATCCGCGCCGCCCAGCCGTCAGCAACGTGCAGCAGCGTGACCCGGCTGTGCATTAGCTTCGCCAAATCTTTGATGTGCTCGATAATCGCCCGGTCGGTCGGCGTCGCGTCGAGGGTCACAAGAATCTTGTGATACATAACGTCCTTTGGGGTGAATCGCCGTTCTAAGGGTAGCTTCAGTGACCGATGATAACCGTCCAGGCCCCTTTGAGCGCGGCCGGCAAGCCGTAAATGTCCATAGCCGTAATCAGCAGGGCGCTCGACCAACCGGCGATCATGAGGAACCATCCGTTCCGCCACTTACCCATGCGCTTGCGCGAGCTGGTGAAGTGCAGCAAGGGGAACATGGCGAAAGGGAGCTGCAGAGCCAGCACCACTTGGCTGAGCACCAGCAGGTCGGTCACGCTGCTCGACCCGCGCACCCCGATAATCAGCACGGCGGGGATAATGGCCAGCGTACGGGTGATGAGCCGCCGCAGCCACGGGCGGAGCCGCCAGTGCATGAAACCTTCCATCACCACTTGCCCGGCCAGCGTCCCCGTGATGGTACTGCTTTGTCCGCTGGCCAGCAATGCCACCGCGAACAACGTGCTGGCCAGGGCCGTTCCCAAAAGTGGCGCCAAAGTCAGATAAGCGACGCGGATCCAGTCGGTGTCGGCGCTGAATTGGATTAATTCTCCCCCCGGCACCACCACGCTGCTCTTACCGTAAAAGACCAAGGCCGCCAGTACTAGGATAGCAGCGTTTACAAAGAAAGCGATGGCCAAGGCGACCGACGCGTCGATGGTGTTGAAGCGGATGCCGCTGCGAATAGAGGCGTCGTCTTTCTGGAGTTTGCGGCTCTGCACCAGGGCCGAGTGGAGATAGAGATTATGGGGCATCACCGTGGCCCCAATGATGCCGATGGCCAGCACCAGCATGCCGCTTTCCCCCAGCCCAGGGTGCAACAGTGCACTGCCCATCGTGGCAAAGCTGGGGCGGGTTTGCGGAAGCACAAATATCTCGATGTAGAAGCACAAGGCCATGGTTGCTACCAGTAGTAGAACCACCGCCTCAATGGTCCGCATTCCGAAACGCTGCAAACAGAGGAGGATCAGCACGTCGAATCCCGTGATAATGACCGCCCAGAGCAACGGAATATTGAACAGAAGATTGAGGGCTACGGCGCTGCCCAGCACTTCCGCCAAGTCGCAAGCTCCGATGGCGATTTCGCAGAACAGCCAGTTGGGCACTCGGGTCCAGCGCGGGTACCAGTCACGGCAGCATTGAGCGAGGTCCTTGCCGGCAACGACGCCCAGCCGAGCCGCTATGATCTGCATGAAGATGGCCATCAGGCTGGCTGCCGCCACAACCCAAAGCAACTCATACTTATACTGAGCTCCTCCGGCAAGGTCCGTGCCCCAGTTTCCCGGGTCCATGTAGCCGACGCTGACCAGAATTGCCGGTCCGACAAATGCCCACCAATGTCGCCAGAAGCCTGCCTTGTCCGACGGGACTTCTACGGAACTGTGCAGCCCCTCAAGCGACATGACGCCGCTGTGTGATGCACCGGCAGCTTCATCCGGATGGGGCCCGATTGTTCCGGGCCGCGCGTCTTTGCGTGAATGATCCATGGCTAGGATTAACTATCGTTTAGACTATATCCTTAAGTGTGGTTATGGCGCAAGCCTGGGCCGGCATGAATGCAGGACGGCGCGCGTGGGCTGGGAGCGGCCTAAAAGGAGCGTGCGTTCTTGGTTTGTTCTGCGCTGGCTGTCTCAGTCTTGGTCTTCGAGAATCTCCGCCAGGCGATTTTCGAGGATGAGGTCGGAGTGGAAATCTCGAATCTTCAAATAGTGGGCTGCCGTTTCTTCAATCGCTTGGCGCGGGACCAAGCCGACAATCTCGCTGCTGGTGATGGCGATGCGCGCGCGGGCGGCTTCTTTGGAGACCGCGGTGAAAACCGTTGCCAGAGAGGTGATTTCAAAGTCGGTCAGGTTCATGGAGACCTGGGTGGAGTTTCGAGCTTTCAGCGCTACTCCTATTGCTTTAACCGCCGGCAGGCCGCCTGAAGAGGTGCGGACCTTCTTGGCAATGGCTTTGGCCAACTGCAGGTCGGAAGTGTCCAGGTTGATGTTGAATGCAATCAGGAATTTTCGCGCTGCAACGGCTGTCGCGCCCGCCGTGGGATGGAGTACGGGGCCTCCAAAGTCGGGCCGCCGTTCAGGATTGGTACGAATCTCTTCGCGGAGCCGCTCAAACTGCCCTCGCCGGATGTGCTCAAGGTTTTTCCGCTTGGGGTGAAGCGCGGCAGCCTCGTAAAGAAAAGTCGGAATACGGAATTGCCTCCACGTTTGTTCCGCCACGTAGCGCGCAATGCCGGCGCAGTCCTTAAGCGTGACCCCTTTGATGGGAACGAACGGCACCACGTCCGTGGCTCCCACGCGAGGATGCACTCCCTGGTGGAGGGTCAAGTCAATCAACTCGGCGGCGCGGCCGATGGCCCGCAAGGCCGCCTCACCCACGCTTTCCCGTGTTCCCACAAAGGTTACGACGGAGCGGTTGTGGTCCGGATCCATTTCCTGGGCGAGCAAGTGAACGTCCGGGCCGGCGAGCAGCGCTTGGACGATGGCATGGACCTTAGCGGCATCCCGCCCCTCGCTGAAATTCGGAACACATTCAACAATAGTATGCACGTTATGAATTTAGCACAGAGGAAGCAGCGAAATCCTTGCGGAAGCTTTCCCTTACCAGGGTTCTTTCTGAGATTCCGGGGAGTTCGAATCCGCCGGGAGCAAATACCTCTGGACACCGGGCCAAAACAGAAACCGGCGGGCGATGCGGCTGAGCGCCCATCGGCTGGATTGACGCGCGATGCTCCGTGAAGGTTGTCCCGATCTGGATCAGGCGGCGAGTCCAAAGCCGCATTTACCCTCCAAGACGCTTTGGAGGCGCTTTAAGGCGGCGGCGCTGCCGTCGGCAAGGACGGCCTGGCTCACGCGGCAAGAGTAGTTGTTCCCGTTTCTTCTCCAACCTTGAAAAGATGCCCAGCTGGCACCCGGAACCGCGCTTAACATTGTTTCAAAGTCTTTGCGCCGGTCCTCATCGCTCGCGTCTCCCACTGTGCTGAGGTCATGGTTGAGTGCAAAAGCCGAAGCGCAAATCATTTGATCTCTTGCAAAGACGACGGGTGCTGCGAGTTCGCCTGAGGCAACAAGACCGTTCATCCGATCGGCGAATTGAGATCCTTGCTTCGGACCGAGCCAAGCGACCCTGGCCGGCAGGCCTTGAAACTTTAGGTGCTTTCGCGCCAGAAGAATCCAGCGCACCAGCATCGTGTCATCAGGAAAAAGCTCCAACAGCAGGTCATCGGCGCGATGAATATCCCCCCGTTCGCCGGAAAGCGCCACACAGCGCAATGGCGCCCTGCCTTGCGCAAAGATTGGTTGGAGATAGGTGGAAACAAATCCGGGCGAGCGTGGCTCCTCCCCGAATTCTATGGTTTCCGGCGCGGCGGCGAGGAGATGATTTCCAAAGTCGAAGGTCAGCGAACCCAGCTTCCCAAGCTCCATCATGCCTCGGACGTGCTGCGCGAGAGAACGCCGGGCTTGCTGGAGATAATATTCCGGGTCCTCGCGGCGGAGAGTCTCCGCCTCAGGGAGCGTAAGGCCGGCGGGAATATACCCATTCAAAAGATCGCCCGTACCGGTCAAATCAGTCACAACGTCAGGAACAACGCCGCGCGTGGCGAGCTCGGGGATGATCTCCGCACAGTTTCCCACCAGACCCACTGAAACCGGCTGCTTCTGCCGCACAGCGTTTTTGAGAATGCGCAATGCCTCGTCCAGGCTGTTGACGCAAAAATCACATGCCCCGGCACGGATGCGGCGGGTAATCTTTTCGGCGTCAACATCGATGCCGAGGAAGGCAGCGCCCGCGAGAGTAGCCGCCAACGGCTGAGTTCCTCCCACAGACCCCATGCCTCCGGACACAATCAACTTGCCGGCGAGCTCGCC
>JBJKQF010000342.1:0-8833 GCA_046705545.1 Terriglobia bacterium | reverse complement strand
GCAAGCAGCTGGCTTTGATCTTTGAGAAGCCTTCGCTGCGAACCCGCGTCACCTTTGAAGGGGGCATGACGAGTATGGGCGGCTTCGCCGTTTACCTGGAGCACTCGAAGCCCCGCCTGGGCGAGCGCGAGTCAATCAAAGACGTGGCACGGAACCTGTCCCGCTGGGTGGATGGCATTGTGGCGCGCACCTTTTCTCACCAGGCCGTGCTGGAGCTGGCAGAGAACGCTTCCATTCCGGTGATCAACGCCCTAACGGACCTGCTCCACCCTTGCCAGGCGCTCGGCGACTACTTCACGCTGCAAGAAAAATTCGGCCGCTTGAAAGGGCTAAAGCTGGCCTTCGTGGGCGATGGCAACAATGTTTGCCATTCCCTGATGCTGACCGGCGCCAAGCTGGGCGTGACGGTCCGCGTGGCAACCCCGTCCGGGTTTGAACCCAAGGCCGATATCGTCGAAGAGGCTAAGGCTTTGGCGCGGGAAACGGGAGGCAAAATCCAGTTGTTCCGCGACCCGCTGGAAGCGGTGGCGGGCGCCCAAGCCGTTTACACGGACGTCTGGGCCAGCATGGGCCAGGAGTTTGCCGCGCACCTGCGGAGCCAGGTTTTTGCTCCATACCAGGTGAATGAAAGCCTCATCAACGCCGCGGGACCCGGCGCGATGTTCTTGCACTGCCTGCCGGCGCACCGGGGTCATGAGGTCACGGACGCGGTGATTGACTCCTCCAATTCCCTGGTTTACGACCAAGCTGAAAACCGCTTGCACGTGCAGAAAGCCCTTCTCCTTCTTCTCCTGCATCCGCGACGAGTTTAAGAGGTTGAAGCTGGCGCGCAAGAGCCTTGCAGGCTCTCCACAAAACGCACCCTCTCGCGGTCGGAAGAATTCCTTGCCGCTCCTCCGCAAGGCGCGCCTGAGCGACGTTCCCTCCATCTTTAAGCTGGTGCACCAGTACTCGCTCGAAGAGGTGATGCTTCCCCGTTCCCTGCCGGAGCTTTACGAAAACGTCTGGGAGTTTACGGTCGCCGAGCATGACGGCGAAGTGGCGGGCTGCGGAGCGTTGCGACTTTACAGCGAAGAGCTAGCGGAGATTCGTTCGCTCTGCGTGGACCCAGCGCTGAAGACGGCAGGCCTAGGCCGGGCGGTGACTGGGCAGCTCCTGCAGGAAGCCGGGGGCCTTGGCCTGCGGAGAGCCTTTGCGCTCACCACGGTTCCGGGCTTCTTTCAGAAAATGGGCTTCTATCAGGTGGAAAGAGACGAACTGCCGCTCAAGGTGTGGCGCGACTGCCTCCAGTGCGAAAAATACTATCGCTGCGATGAGAAGGCCATGGTGTTCGATCTGGCCAGGCTTTCCGGCGGCCCAACGACTTCTGCCACCGTCCTCCACAAACCTCGACCTTAGTGAGCGTCAGCGGGCCGCGCGCGGCGGTCAGGACTCTTCCGGGGGCGCTGACCGCGCCCGAGTAAGATAGACAATCAGCATCCCCAGCATCGCTCCGATCGTGTCAAAGCCGCAATCCACAATGGAGGGCCCTCGGCCCGGAACGAACCTCTGGTGGAATTCGTCGGTCAGCGAATACAATCCCGCCAGCAGCACGCAACCCAGCGCTCTGCGCGGCTGCCAGACCGCCCGCTCGCCCGCGCCCAGAGCGTGGTAGAGGAAAATGGCGAAGATCGAATACTCCGTGAAGTGCCCCAGCTTCCGGAAGAGGAAATTGAGGAGAAGGAAGGTGTGGTGTGAAACCTGAATGTGCAGCAGGGCAAGAACGCCGGTGACCAAGCGGAAAGAAAAAGCGCTGCCAAAAGGCTTGGTGGACATGAAGAAGATTAGGCCCGCCCAGGCAATGACGGGTACCCACCAGAAGAAGGAAGGAGAATTCTCTGTGCTGGATTTGTGGGGGGGAGAACTATTCGAGGCGATAGTTGGGCGCCTCCTTGGTGATGATGACGTCATGAACGTGGCTTTCCCGCAAGCTGGCAGAGGAAATCCTGACAAAGCGCGCCTTCTGGTGCAGCTCGGAAATCGTCTTGCACCCGGTGTAACCCATGCCGGCGCGCAATCCTCCGCTCAATTGAGAAATCATGTCGGCCAGCAGGCCCTTATAAGGGACGCGCCCCTCGATGCCTTCCGGCACCAACTTGGAGGTTTCATCTTCCTGGCCGTAACGGTCCCTTGATCCCGCCGTCATCGCGCCCAAAGATCCCATGCCGCGATAAGACTTGAAGGTTCTTCCCTGGTAGAGGATGGTCTCGCCCGGGCTCTCTTCAGTGCCGGCAAAGAGGCTGCCGATCATCACTACGTCCGCGCCCGCCGCAATGGCCTTGGCGATGTCGCCGGAAAACTTGACGC
Source organism: Terriglobia bacterium (assembly GCA_046705545.1). Taxonomy (GTDB): domain Bacteria; phylum Acidobacteriota; class Terriglobia; order UBA7540; family UBA7540; genus JAMCXS01. The sequence goes on along the minus strand of JBJKQF010000342.1, from coordinate 6,487 downwards.
CACCGTCCGCGATCAGCGGAATGCCGGCTTTTTGGGTGGCGCGCGCGCAATCTGCAATCGCCGTAATCTGGGGCACTCCCGCTCCGCTCACCACGCGTGTGGTGCAAATTGATCCCGGCCCCATGCCCACCTTCACGCCGTCCACTCCGCGCGCAATCAGGTCGCTTGCGCCCTCAAAGGTTGCCACGTTCCCGGCAATCAGGTTGACCTCCGGAAGCTTCTTCTTGATCAGCTCCACAGCGTCCAGAACGCGTTCCGAGTGCCCGTGCGCGGTGTCCACCACCAGAACGTCCACCTTGGTACGGGCCAGTTCCTGGGCCCGCTCCAAAAAGTCTCCCGTCACACCAACCGCCGCGCCCACGCGCAGCCGCCCGTGGGAATCCTTGGCAGCGTTTGGAAACTTGATCCGCTTCTGAATGTCTTTGACGGTGATCAGCCCCTTGAGCGTAAAATCCTTGTCCACCACCGGAAGCTTCTCGATGCGGTGGCGGTGCAGGATTTTCTCCGCCTCCTCGAGCGTGGTGCCCATGGGCACGGTGACCAGATTCTCCTTGGTCATCAACTCTTCCACCTGAAGATCCGTGCGGGTTTCAAAGCGCAGGTCGCGGTTGGTCAGGATGCCCACCAGCTTGCCGTTCTCCGCCACGGGCACGCCGGAGATCTTATATTTGGCCATAATCTCCAGCGCTTCTGATATTTTGCGTTTGGGCCCGATGACCACCGGGTCCACGATCATGCCGCACTCCGAGCGCTTCACTTTGTCCACTTCCAGCGCCTGCCGGTCGATGGCCATGGTGCGGTGAATCACGCCCAGACCGCCCTGCTGCGCCAGGGCAATCGCCAGCCGAGACTCCGTGACCGTATCCATGGCGGAGCTCATGATAGGAATGTTGAGAGAGATTGCCGCCGTCAGCTGGGTGCGAGTGTCAGCTTGCGCCGGCAGAATCGCCGACCGCGCCGGGAGGAGCAGCACGTCGTCAAACGTCAGCCCCTCGGGAATTGGACCTTCGAGCATAGCCCCTCTAGTGTGTGTCTGAATGCAGAGTATAAAGATTTAATTTTAGTTCTCATCCTCTGGAGCGTCAAGCTGCGCTGCGCCTCCCTGAGATCAAACAGCGGTAACCTAACTTACCGGAAATCAGAAGCCCTCTATCGGAGCGCACGGATGCAGCAGCGTTTTCCCATCGCGGCCTTTGCTCAAAAACATCGGCCCAGAACCCGGCAACAGAGCTGCACGCCTTGTTTCTTGCGAATTGAACAATTCACATAATAAAGTACCCGGCAACGCGCCACTGGCCGTCCTTATCCAACACCATAGTGACGGTTTCGACGGCTGATTTCTTTTGGGCGAAGGAAGTATCGAACTGCATCACCACGTATTCACCGTCCGGAGCGCCCGGCAGGGAGCTCTTGTACATCGAGGTCTTGAGCTTGCGGGAAACGAGTTTACCCAGGGGTTTCCGAACCCCGCGTAGCGACTGCTCCCACTTTTCCCGGGTCACAGCGTTGCGGAAATACGCGGAGGCCTGCTGCCAGCTCTCTGCGTATTGGCCGGAATCCACCACGCTCAGCCATTTCTGTGCGGCGGCGACAGCCACCTTCTCTTTGCTTTCGTTCTGCGCCCTGACGGTGGCAGGGACCAACATGAGGGCCATCATAATTAGACATGCGGCTTTCGTCATTTTTTCCTCTCCTGATTCCGGTTCGCCTACACTTTTCTCGCGTTCGAGCTGAAGCTTACCGCCAGTGGCTGTGCAATACAATGGGGTGAAAGTGGGTCATAGGGGCTATTCCCCCTGCCGGGTTTTCCCTTACAAAAAATTTGTAGCACAAGGCTCAGCCTCCAGTCTTGCGGCGTTTCAAGCCCTTTGCGGAGCGGGCAAAGGCCCAAACCCAGAGGCAAGGACCAGAACGGTCCTTGCCTGGAAAAGCCGCAAGGCCGCCTGCGTGTCCTGCGCCGCAGAGGGGAGTCACGCGCCAGCTCGGGCCAGAACGTAAGGACCTTCGGGAATCACCGCGATCGAAGCGCCGTTAGGAAGCGCCATGACCAGTGCATGGATCGCGTCTTCCGCGGTCGGGTAGGAAGTTCCCCACAGCACGCCTTGAAGCTCGCGCGGCAGGCCGGGAACGTGGTAGAGCACATCAGCCTTGGCGGTAACGAGCCCCAGCTTTTCCAATTGCCATTGGTCCACGACGACGGGAGAAGCCAAAATGTGGTCCATGAAGTCGTCATCCGAGGAATGCTCCGCCATCATCTCGGTGAACTCTTCCCCCCCCGCGCCTTCCTCGCAGGCTGCCAATAGCAAAATCTTCCCACCCGGCTTGATCACCTGGGAAGCCGCTGTGACGCCCTTAACAGCCTGGTAGAAGGTAAGATCGAGCGGATAGCCGGCGGCCGTGGTAATGACGGCGTCAACAGGCTCATCAAGGGTTTCGAGCATCACCCGTGAGACGAACTTAACCCCCTCGCGGTGCGCCTGGACGGGCTCACCCGCAAAGACCGCAGCGATGGGACGCTGGCCCGACCCCTTCCCCAGCGCCACATCCACCAGGAAATCGTGGCGGGCCATACGGGCGATTTCCAGCAGTTCCCGGTGGAGCGGGTTCTGCTCGATTGAGCCTTCTCGGGAGCGCGGATCGCGCATGAACTTGGGGCTGTGGAGAACCTTGATGGTTTCTTGAGCGGCGAGCCCCGGTGCAATCAGTTTGCGGCCTCCGGAAAAGCCCAGCATCAGGTGCGGCTCAATAAAACCCACCGTGATGTGCAGGTCAGCGGCGATGAACCGCTCATCAATGTAAACAGGAGTCCCTGACGCGGTTTTGCCCAGGTGGCGATGTTCGTCGAGCGCACGGGCGTTGTGGTTGACCACACGGTAGCTGGAGGCGACGGCCTCGCCGCAGATCTCTCGGATTTCTGATGAGGTTGCGGGGCGGTGGAGCCCGGTGGCAATCACAATCGTAATGTTTTCCCGCGGAATCCCCGCCGCTTCGAGATCCGCAAGGACCCCGGGCAGAATCCTGCGGTTCGGCACCGGACGCGTAATGTCGCACACAGAGATGGCCGCGCTCTTCTTGCCTCGCGTCAACTCCCGGAGCGGCGGGCTGCCAATGGGAGCGTCAAGAGCGCGCCTCACCGCCTGCTCCTGATCCTCCAGGGGCACCGCCGAGCGAGCCTCCAGAATGCGATATTGAAATCCCTCAGGTAGATTGAGGGTGAGCCCTTCCCGTCCAAATGCTACGTCAACATGCATATTCTCCCCCGAAGTTTGTCATACCAAGCGCGGCGAGGAATCTCTCTTTCGCTCAGGTTAACAAACAAAGGACCCAGAACAACCCCTGCTGGAATCTATTCTACCTTTTGCCTTAGGAGAGTTTAAATCCAAGCGCAAAAAAAAGGGAGCGTCCAATCGGACGCCCCCGCGGAGGAGAAGAACACAGATGGTTACCAAATAGCGTGCCAAAGGGAACGAGCGCCCGCTGACGTCTTGCGAGCCACCACTCCAGGAGCTGCCTTGGCTCCAAAAGCAATGGCGCCGGCGCCTTCCTCGACTCCATGGCCCACTGCCTTTCCGATGCGGACGGCGCCGTTCCCGGTTGCCTTTGCGGCGCTGGTAGCCCCATCCGCCGCAGCTTCTCCGCCGGAAGCGGTGGCCGCCGCGGCCGCATTCGTTCCCTGCATGATCATTTTGCCGGCGTAGCGGATGGCTCCCGCCTGGGCTTGCGGCGCCGCCCAGATCATAGCTGCCAAAGCCAGCGCGGCAATCGAAATTTTTGCGAACATGCCAAGAACTCTCTTTGATATCATAGGTTTAACACCCTGCTTTCTGTTTTCCACTTGATTTGTGTTCCTAACGTTCATCCCCGTGTTTTCCTTTCAGATGGGCAGCTCTTTTTCATCAGGGCTGCCTTCACCGAGACCCCGCGCCCATTCCCCTTCCTGCAAAACAGCTGTTCAGGCCTTCGAGCTGCCTTCACTGGCAACATGCAGCAACGGAAGGGGATAACAAACATTTGACATGGAGCAAACGAGCCTTTTCAGCATTATTTCCGGTGCCCATATGCTCCAAGTATTCAGATGAGGCCGAAAGCATTCAGGTTGCCGCGAATCAGGAAAGCCAGGTCGAGCCCAAATTGACACCCTCCGGTCGGTATGTTAGCGTGAAAGTTTACGTGGTTGACCCGCGGCGCAGCATGCCCACACACAAGGGTCCTCTTCCAGGCAAAAACTATGGCTGAAAATGACCGGTTCTTCTTCGACCGCTACGGCCTGACCCAGGCGGACCTGGAGCGCTACCTGACCCAGGCTCTTTCCGACGGCGGCGATTATGCGGACCTTTATTTCGAGCACACCACCACATCGTCCCTTCAGGTAGACGAGTCGTTGGTAAAAACGGCGATGGAAGGCATCTCCATGGGCTGCGGCGTGCGTGTGGTGGCGGGCGACCAGACCGGATACGCCTACACGGACGATCTGGCGCCGGAAAAGATTCTGAAAGTTGCCAAGATCGCCGCGCGCATCGCCAGCGGCCCTGCAAGCGTGTCCACCGTGGGGCTTTCGGAGCTTCATCCTCCCAACAATCTCTATCCGGTTGCGTCGCCTTCTACAGACCGGGCACTTGCTGACAAGCTCGCGCTGGTGCGCCGGGCAGACGCAGCCGCGCGCGCCTACGATCCCCGCATCGCGCAGGTCCGGGTCAGTTACGCCGACCAGGTGCGGCACGTCCTGGTGGCCGGCTCAGACGGCCGGATCGTTACGGATTTTCAGCCTTTAGTGCGCCTGAACGTTTTTGTCATCGCGCAGCAGAACGAGCTGCGGCAGACGGGTTCGCACGGCGGCGGCGGCCGCGTCGGGCTGGAGTTTTTCGCGGCGGAAAAGTCTCCGGAAAAGTTTGCGCAAGAAGCCGCGCGGCAGGCCATCGTGCAGCTTGACGCCAAAGACGCTCCGGCGGGAGAAATGGAAGTGGTGCTGGCCTCCGGCTGGCCGGGCATCCTGCTGCATGAAGCGGTAGGGCACGGCCTCGAGGCCGACTTCAATCGCAAGGGCATTTCCGCCTTTACCGGCAAGATCGGCAAACCCGTGGCTTCAGAATTGTGCACGGTGGTGGACGATGGAACCATTCCTTCCCGGCGCGGCTCGCTGAACGTGGACGACGAGGGACAGCCCACCCAGAAAACTGTGCTCATCGAGAACGGAATCCTGCGCGGATACATCCAGGACAAAGTCAGCGCCGAACAGCTTAAGACTACCCGCACCGGCAATGGCCGCCGGCAAAGCTACGAGCATATTCCCATGCCGCGCATGACCAACACTTACATGCTGGCGGGCCAGGACGACCCTGAGGAGATTATCCGCAGCGTCCGGCATGGCCTTTACGCCGTGCACTTCGGCGGCGGGCAGGTGGACATCACCAGCGGCAAGTTCGTCTTTTCCGCTTCCGAGGCCTACCTGATCGAAAACGGCAAGATCACCGCGCCGGTCAAAGGCGCCACCCTGATCGGGGACGGTCCTACCGTGCTGACCAACGTCACGGCGGTGGGCAATAACTTGGAGCTCGACCCAGGCATTGGAACCTGCGGCAAAGACGGCCAGAGCGTGCCAGTGGGCGTGGGCATTCCAACCATCAAGATCAGCCGGCTGACGGTGGGTGGCACCGCTCCACGCGCGATGCAGTCATTTACGTAATGAGAGTAGCGGCGAGCTGGCCTCGCCAGGTGGCGGCACAAGCCGCCCCGACGTCAAGGCGTCGTCAATAGATCACCATGACAGAATTAAACCTGGAACAAATCGCGAAAGACATGGTTGACCGGGCAATTAACAAGGGCGCCACGGCAGCCGACGTGGTGGTGCTGGAAGGCGAAGAATTTTCCACCACCCTGCGTCTGGGCAAAATCGAGAAGCTGAAGGAAGCCGCATCCAAGGGCCTGGGTTTGCGGGTCTTTGACGGCACGCGGAGCGCCTCCGCCTATTCAAGCGACTTCTCGGCTCCGGCGCTCGAAACTCTGGTGGCGCGCACGCTGGCCATGGCGCATGAGACTTCTGAAGATCCCTCGAGCGGCTTGGCGGAGGCTTCTCTTCTCGGCAAGCACGCGGGTGATCTGGAACTTTATTCTCCTGACGTCGCTGCGATGGGGACGGAAGAACGCATCGCCTGGGCTCGGCGTGCAGAAGAGGCGGCGCTCCAGGCCGACCCGCGCATTAAGAACTCCGAGGGCGCATATTTTGAGGCGGGAGAAGGAACGCGAGTTTACGCCACCTCCGCGGGGTTTTCTGGGAATTACCGCTCCTCTTATTGCTCGGTAGCCGTGGTCCCGATCGCCCAGTCCAATGGCAGCGGGATGCAACGCGATTTCTGGTACTCGGTGGCGAGGAGTGTTGCCGGTCTTGAGTCACCGGAAGAAGTAGGCCGCAAGGCGGCAGAGCGGGCGCTGAGACGCCTGGGCGCTAAGAAAGTTCCCACTAGCCACGTCCCGGTGATTTTTGACAGCG
>JBJKQF010000341.1:0-2540 GCA_046705545.1 Terriglobia bacterium | reverse complement strand
AGGCTATTCCTTTGAGCCGCTGGTGATGAAGGCGGCGATATTGGCTTTCAGCTTGTTCAAGCTCTCCGGGCGAAGGTACATCATGTGGCCGGCATCGTAATACTCAAAGTGGATGTGGCTTTCGATGTCCGGCGGCAGGCCTAGGTGGTCCATGGTGTGTTCGGTGGCGAAAAACGGCGTGGCCATGTCAAAGTATCCGTTTTCCACCTGGACCTGCAAGTGTGGGTTGGCAATCAGCGCGTCCCGGAGGTCCTTCATCACGCTCGCAGCACCCGCTGATCCGAAGTCATCGGAACCGCCTTTCCGCTTCCAGTCCCATGCCTGGTTGGCCTTGCCGCTCATGATGACGTAAGGCTTGTCGCCGCCGAATTTCAGATCCTGACGGATATATTGGTTGAAGGCCGCAGTGAAGGCCCCGGTGATGGCGGTTTCCTGAGGGTCATAGCCGGCATACTCTCCCAGCACATCAAAGCTGGGTCCGGAGAAGCGGGCGTCCAGGCGCCCCGTTGTCAGGCCGCGGCTGCGTTGCAACTGCTCCATGAACTGCCCCGCCTGCACGCGGAGATGGGCGCGGGTCAGATACTCCTCGCTCAAGCCGGTGAAGTAGGAAAGCTTTTTCAGCACGTCCGCCCGCTCTGCGGGGCTGAGTTTGGAGCCCTGGAGCAGGGCCTCCGCATACTCCGTGGAGGCGAACTTGCGGGCCTGAGCGAGAAATGCGGGGAGATTCGCAGGACGGTCCTTCAGGACGTTGTGGTACCAGGCGACCGCCGCGTAGCTGGGAAGGTAGTAGATGTAAGGCATGTCGTCGCCCAGCTTAAAGGTGATGGTGTTCATATCCAGCACGGTCGAGATCAGCACGATGCCGTTCAGGTCCATGCCGCTGGCTTGCAGGTAATTGCCCAGTGCCGCGGAGCGGAAGGTTCCGTAGCTTTCGCCGATGAGGAATTTGGGTGAGTTCCAGCGGTCGTTGCGGCTGACGTAAGTGGTGATGAACTGGGCGATGGACTTGACGTCCTCATCGATGCCCCAAAAATCCTTGTCCTTGCCTTTGCCCACCGCGTGGCTGAAGCCGGTGCCCACCGGATCGATAAAGACCAGATCCGCCTTGTCGAGCAGCGAATCGGAGTTGCTGACCACCTGATAAGGAGCGGGCGCCGTGGGTTTGGCGTTGGCCGTGACCACACGCACGGGTCCGAAGGCCCCCATGTGCAGCCAAACCGTGGAAGAGCCCGGGCCTCCGTTGTAAAGGAAAGCGATGGGGCGCTGGCTGAAATCTTTGACGCCGTTCTCGGTGTACGCCACATAAAACATGCTGGCGGTGGGCTGGCGCTTGTCATTTTTCAAGAGTATGGTTCCTGCCGTCGCCTTGTAGGAAATCGTTCGGCCGTCCAGGCGGATGGTGTGCTCGGTTACCGAGGATTCTTCCTTGGGCGCGGGCGACTCGCTCGCAGCCTTTTGAGGAGTCTCCTTGGACTCCTTTTGTTGTGTGGAGGCGGAAGCGAACGGTGTTGCCCCGAGCGCCAGAAAGACGGCTAGAATCATGAGACCCAATGGTTTTTTCATCAACGTGCTCCCCTTGAAGAAGATGATGTGATCTGAACTACCCAAACCCACGGCGTAAGAATTCCCTTGGCGCTGGCTGGGCCGGTACGCAAAGCAATCTGGAAAACCTAGCCCCTTTCTATTCTATGCTAGGCGGTCCGCGTGAGGCGCAAAACTGCGGCGGCGGCCGTAAAACGCACCATATCCTGGGTGTCGCGCAAAGCCGGAGTGACGTCGGCGAGCAGGGCCGGATCTCCCCGCAGGGCTACGGCCTTGAGCGCCGCGGCGCGCACCATCCAGTCGGAGTCCGAGCAGGCAGCCGCCAACGCCCGGGCGCTGCGCGGATCGGGATCTTTGCCGAGGATGCCGGCTGCGGCGGCGCGCAGGGGAGCGCTGTTTTTCTTGCCCAACTCCTGCAAGAACTCCATGCCGTAACCCGCATAAGGCAGAAAGCCGATGCCCTGGTCGAACGCAAACACGGCCAGCTTTTTGGGGTCGTTGAGCTCGTGCAGTTGCCGTTCGATGAGCGTCTGCCCGGTTTTGCGCTTGCCCGTCAGGATGGAGTAGTAAATGTCATAGCCGGCGCTCTTCTTCATCAACAGGAGTGAACGGGCCGCCGCCAGGGCCACGGAGATATCTTCGTCGGACAGCATCTGTTTCAGCCGCGGTACGGAGGAGGTGGCGGACATCTCTCCCAGCGCCGTGGCGGCCGCCTCTCTCACCTCCGGTTCCTGGTCGCGGAGCTTGCCCTCCACCAATCGTACGACCTCCGGGCTGGGCTGTACCAATCCCAGCGCCGCGACGGCTCTGGAACGCTTCTGCGCATCTGCGTCGTGGGCACCCGCCCAAAGGATGTCCCAGGCGTTCTTGCGCAGCGACTGGCGCTGGGCGACCGACAGGGGTTGATAGGAGTGGGCTGGCAAGGGAATCAGCAATAGAAGAATGGGGAATAACCAAGCTCGCCGCAGAGGAATATCTTTCATGACTTTTACCCCCTA
>JBJKQF010000340.1:0-10606 GCA_046705545.1 Terriglobia bacterium | reverse complement strand
GTTCTCGATTGGTTCATCGTCTCTAATTTTACCCCATGCCCGGCGCCGGCGGCCTTTTCTTAGCGTTCCGGCAGCCGCAGACCCGCCGTGCCTGGGTTCGCCTCCGGCGCAGGATTGCGCCCGAATTCGCTGTGATGGCGGCTGTAGGTCAAATAAATCACCAGCCCTACCACCAGCCAAACCAGAAAACGCAGCCAGGTTTCCACCGGCAGGCTCGCCATCAGGATAAGGCAACAGAGCACAGAAGCAAAGGGGATGAAGGGAACCCACGGCACACGAAACCCTCGCTGACGCTCCGGCTGCTTGCGGCGCAGAACCAGCACGCCCAGCGACACCAGCATGAAAGCGAACAGCGTTCCGATGTTGGTAAGGTCGGCGAGCGTCCCGATGTCGAAGATCCCTGCCGGGATGGCGACAAACAGGCCCGCCGTCCACGTCCCGATGTACGGCGTGCGAAAACGCGGGTGCACTTTTGAAAAGAAGCGCGGCAGCAAGCCGTCGCGCGACATGGCAAACCAGACGCGAGCCTGTCCCAATTGAAAGACCAGCAGTGAACTCAGCATGCCGGTCAGCGCCCCGATGGTGACCCAGCGCTCCACATTGGTCAAGCCGATGGCCGCCAGGGCGTTCGCAACCGGAGCGGCGTTGCGCAGCGTCTGCCAGTTCTGAATCCCGGTCAAGACCACCGCCACCGTGCAGTACAAGACCGTGCAGACAATCAGGGAAGTGATGATCCCGAAAGGGAGGTCTTTCTGCGGATTGCGGCACTCCTCGGCGGCAGTGGAGACGGCGTCAAATCCGATGTAGGCGAAAAAAACCACGGCCGCCCCTGTCATCACGCCCTGGAATCCGTTGGGCATGAAGGGCTTCCAATTGGAGGGTTGAACTCGGCCGGACGCCCAGATAACAAAGATCAAGATGGCGGCGATCTTCACTCCCACCATCAGGTTGTTGGCGTTGGCGCTTTCCCGGATGCCCACCACCAAGAGCACGGTGAGAATCATCACCACCAGAAAGCCCGGCACATCGAAGTAAGCGCCGGTCAGGTGAAGCGAAGAATTGAGGATGGGTTCGGAAAATTTGGGAGGCAGCCTCCACCCGAAACTCTGGAGCAGGCTGTCAAAGTACGCGCCGTAGCCGACGGCGACGGCCATGTTGCCGACCGCGTATTCCAGGATCAGGTCCCAGCCGATGATCCACGCCACCAGCTCGCCCAGCGTGGCGTAAGTGTAGGTGTAGGCGCTGCCGGCGATGGGAATCATTGACGCCAGCTCCGCGTAACAGAGCCCAGCCAAGCCGCAGGCAATGGCCACCAGAAAGAAGGAGAGCGCAATCGCCGGTCCGGCCCCGGGACGCCCCGCCGTGCCCAGCGCGTGCCGCCCGTACAGCAGCACGCTCAGAAGCGGCGCCTTCAGGATGGAGTGAACCTGCAGCACTTCACCCGCCGCCGCCGTCCCGGTGAGGACAAAGATGCCGGCGCCGATGATCGCTCCCACACCCAGCGCCGCGAGCGACCAGGGACCCAGCGTTTTGCGCAGGCGGTGGCCTGGTTCCTCAGCTTCCGCCAGGAGCCGGTCAATGCTTTTAGTGCGCAAAAATTGGGAGGACAAGCCGCTCCTTTGCCTGAGCTATGAGATGCCCTGCCGGCGTCTGGTTTCCGCAGCCCGGCGGCCCCGCGGCGCCCTGCTTCTTCGCGCCGCGATGGCCCTCGGTTCGCTGAAAACCCCGCCTACTTGCGGGTCGCCAACCCGGGACCCCGCTTCTTGATCTTGGGTTTGTGGGAACCGCGGGGTTCGGTCTGCTTGGGCTTGGGCGGCCGCTTGCTCCGCGCCTCGCGTTTCAGCTTTTTTCGTTCTGCTTTGTCTTTGATGCTTTTAGTATTCACGCACGCTCTCCTAATATGCTGACTCAAGAATTCGCTGCATCCGTCCGAACGTCCTTGCGAGCCCCCGGCCCGCCATTCCGAGCCCATCACGTGTCATTCCGAGCGAAGCGAGGAATCTGCTTCTCGATTCCTTAATCACAGCAGATCCTTCGCTGCGCTCAGGATGACGCGCGCCAAGCGCCTCATTCTACCAATGGACCTGGGTTCAATTACCCTACCGCTCACCACCCTCGCCGCCCGGCAAAAGGTCTTGTGAGCCTTCCCATCCCACCACGCGGCGAACGATGATGCCCTCCGGGCTGATCACAAACAACGTAGGAAGATAGCGGACGCCAAACTCCCGGAAAAGTTTCCCCTTGCGGTCCACCAGCGCCGTAAAGCGGTAGCGGTGGGTGTTTAGAAATTTCCGGACGGTCTCTTTCCCTTCATCGTTCACGGCCAAGAGCACCGTCTCTCCCGGGTGCTGCTCGCATTTCTTCTCCAGGGCGGGCAGCTCCTTCAGGCAAGCCGGGCACCAGGTGGCCCAGAAATCCAGCAGGACGGTCTTGCCGCGGAAGTCTCGCAGCCTGACCCGCTTCCCGTCGACATCGCGTAGCGTAAAATCGCCCGCCGCCGCGCCTTCCACTCCCTGGGGAACCACGCCCAGATCGAGCGCCGCCACCTTCCGCGCTCCCGCAGGCGGTGTGAACTTGAAAAGCTCGGGAGAAAGCGCGGCCTGGGTATCAAACTCCCTGACCTCTATCTCCTCGACGTTGGAAGGTCCCGCGCGTCCTCGCTTCCCCCGGCGCAAGCGCTCCCGCAACACCAGGAAACTCGATTGGCTGATCCAAAACTCGTCGCGCTGGCCGCCCAAGCTCAACACGATCCGGTAGCAGGGAACCTTTCTTCCCTGGAATCGAACCTTCGCCTTGCCCTTCTCGGCGGCGTGATCCGCGAACCGCCAGAGTCCCACAAAACGCGCCACCAGGCGATCCTGCATTCTGCCGGGCAGCTCGTCCCTGCGGCCGCCTTGCCCTCGCGCGCCCGGAGCTGCCGCAAGCGCCGCAGCGCTTCCTTCGGCGTACTCTTTGGCGCGGGAATCATACTGCCAGGCCGTTGTGCCGTCGCTCGCAATCAGCACGTTCGGCCCGTCGCCACTCAGAACCATCCGCACCCGGCCGCGCGGAGCGGCGTCCAAAGTGATCACGGACCGCCGGGTGAGACGACCGTGCATACCCCGGAGCGTGGTCACGCGCTCCGCCACCAGGTGGTAGCTCTCCAGGCCGCCGTAAACCTTGCCGACCTTGCGGAGGATCTCTTCCGCGCAGGGCGCGGCGCCAAACATCCGCCCGGCCGCCGTCAGGAACAAAACCGCAAGGCAGGCAATGCGCGCCGTCATGGCCGCGCCTGCCGCGGCTTCAAAGCCGACCGGTCTTCATGCCTTCTCAAGGGAGGCATAGCGTTCCATCAATTTCTTGCGGCCGAATCCCGGAAAGCTGATCGTCAACTTGGCCGCGTCACCCTCGCCTTCGCAATCGAGAACGGTTCCCACGCCGTACTTCGAGTGGCGCACCTTTGAGCCGGGTCGCCAGCCCGCGGCGCTGCGGCCCCCCGAGGGCGCGGCGCCCCGCCGTGGGATTGGCGCCGACTGCGGTCCCGGCCGGCGGCGCGCAGAGAAGAACCGGTCAATGCCCTCCACGGAATTGACCGCGTTCTCCCAAGTGGTGCGCGGCTTGGAGACGAACATTGTAGCATTGAGGGGTTCCAGAAGCTCCGTGGGGATTTCACTCAAGAATCGCGAGGGTCGCGTCTCTTCCTGGCTCTCGCGTCCGTAGAATCGCCGCTGATGCACCCAGGTAACGATCAGCCGGTTCTTGGCGCGCGTCATGCCCACGTAGCACAACCTTCGCTCTTCCTCAATGCCAGCGTCGTCGTCGATGGAAAGCTTGTGGGGGAAAAGTCCTTCTTCCAGCCCCACCAGGAAAACCGCGGAGAATTCCAGGCCCTTGGCGCTGTGCAGGGTCATCAGTGTGACTCGCGCGCGCTCGTCGTAACTGTCCGCGTCGGAAACCAGCGCCGCGTGGTCCAGGAATTCCGCCAGCCGCTCGCCGCGCTCTTGCGCTTCCGCGGCGGCGTTCACCAGCTCGCGCAGGTTTTCCACGCGGTTCTCGGCTTCAGGCGAGTTCTCGTTTTGCAGGACCTCCAGGTAATGCGTACGGTCCAGGATGGCGCGGAAAAAATCGCTGAGCGCAAGTTGGCCGCAGTCCCTGGCAAGCCCCGCCATCAGCGTATGAAACCCTTCCAGAGCCTTCTGCGCGCGGCTGGCCAGCGGCTCGGAACCCGCTCCAACCACTTGCTCCAGCGCCTCCCAAAGCGGCAGGTTGCGCTCCGCGGCCACCGTCTGGAGCTGGCTGACTGTGGTCGAGCCGATCCCTCGCGGCGGCGTGTTCAGGATCCTCAGCATGGCCGCTGAGTCGCGCAGGTTGTTCGCCAGGCGGGCATAGGCCATCGCATCCTTGATTTCCGCGCGGTCGTAAAAGCTCGTGCCGCCCACCATGCGGTACTGGATTCCATTGCGCCGCAAAGCCTCTTCCAGAACGCGCGACTGCGCGTTGGTGCGGAAGAGCACGCCGACGCTTTCCGTGGTTTCGTCGCGGAGCAGCCGGGAGATTTCCGCGGCCACAAACCATCCTTCTTCGTCGGCGTCGCGGCCCTCATAAAGACCCACGGGCATTCCCGCGCCGCGGTCGGTGCGCAGCGTCTTGCCCTTGCGGGCAAGGTTATGGCTCACCACGGCGCTGGCGGCGTCCAGAATCATTTGCGTGGAGCGGTAATTCTGCTCCAGCCGCACCATTTTCGTACTGGGATAGTCGCGGTCGAAGTTCAGAATGTTCTCGATGTCCGCGCCGCGCCAGCGGTAGATGGACTGGTCCTCGTCTCCCACCACGCACAAATTCTGCTGCGCGCGCGTGAGCTGCCGGATCAGTTGGTATTGAATCCGGTTCGTATCCTGATATTCGTCAACCAGGATAAAACGGAAGCGGCGGTTGTACTCCTCCGCCACGTCCGGGGCGTCGTCAAACAGCGCCACAGTCTTGAGCAGCAGGTCGTCAAAGTCCAGCGCGTTCGATTGCTTCAGCTTGGCTTCGTAACGTTCGTAAAGCGCCGCCAGGCTTTGCGCGCCTGGCTCAAAGGCTTCCGCCTGCACCTTCTCGGGTGAAACCCCGCGGTTCTTCCACGCGCTGATGCGCCCCAGCGCGGCGCGCGGTGAGCTGACGTAATCGCCGAGCCCCAAATCCTGCACGGCGGTTTTGATCACGCGCTGCTGGTCGTCTTCATCGTAGATGGTGAAGTCGCGCCCGTAGCCCAGGCGGTCGATGTGCCGCCGCAGCACGCTCACGCAGAAGGAATGGAAAGTGGAAATGTGCGGCAGGGTGTTCAGGCCCTGGCTGAGCAGGCCCCGCACGCGCTCCTTCATCTGGTCGGCGGCCTTGTTGGTAAAAGTCACCGCCAAGATGCTTTCAGGCGCGGCGCCGCAGGCTTCAATCAGGAAAGCGATGCGGTAGGCAATCACCCGCGTCTTGCCGCTCCCGGCGCCCGCCAGGATCAGCAGCGGGCCTTCGGTGTGTTCAACTGCGTCGCGTTGCTGGGGATTAAGCTGGTCGAGTAGAGAATTCATGCCCCTCGGTCTAGTAGAACTGGAGATGATGAGTGCGTCTTCAAGGATTGCTGAATGCTTAATTGTACACGATGCGGCGGAAGCCCACCAAGCCCAACTCCCTCAAGTCACAATTCGTGGCCGCGCGTGCGAGCGTTATTGGGTGTCCATCTGCTTGCGGATTGCCGCCGGGTCGTCGAACTCTGTGGAAGCCGGCAGCGGCCGGTCGTGACGCGCATAGTAATCCGGGTCGTGCGCCTTGGCGGGATCGAAGATGCGCGGATCGGAAGGCAGCGCCGTGTAAGGGCTGAAGTCCGGGTGGCTGGTAAAACTATCTGCCAGGCTGGTGGCGGCGGCGTCATATTGGTTCAAGGGGGCCATACCGAAAATCAGGTCGATCGTCTTCAGAATGCTCTCAATGCTGGTGTGAACGTGCGAGACGCCCCGGCGCGAATAGGGACTCACCACCAGCATCACGCTGCGATGCGCGTCCACGTGGTCCTGGCCGTCCTGCGCGTCGTCTTCGGAAATGAAGATCGCCATATTCTTCCAGAACGGGCTGTGCGAGAAGAGGTCGATCAACTTGCCGAGCGCCAGGTCGTTATCGGCAACGTAGGAAGCGCGGTAGGGATATCCGTCCTTGGGCCGCGGCTTGGCCGTGTGGTCGTTGGGCAGCCAGATGTAAAGGAACTGCGGCAGCGGCTCTTTGCCGCTCAGGTAGCGCGCGTCGAACTCCTTCTTGAACTGCTCAAAGCGGTACTGGTCCGGAATCGAGGTATTAAAAGTGGGATAAGTGCGCGACGTGTTTTTGAACAAAACTTCCGGGATGGGAAGGTTGACCGACTCGCGAATTCCGGTCGGCTCCAGCCCGCCATCATCGTCGCTTCCCGCCTCCTCCAGGCTTTCGCCGTAATTGCGGAAGGTGATGCCGTAGTGCGCCAGGTGCTCCCACAGCGATCCCGCTTCCAGGTAATCTTCCGGCGCGGGTGAGGAGTTCCCGATCTCGAGCCTGCCGGGAGCCTGCTCATCCGGAACAAAATTAAATTGGCCGCCGTAGCCCGCGGGCCAGGAAGATTCCACAACTTCGTTCGGGTAGTTGCCCACCAGCCAGCGGTGGCCGTCCACCGAGACGTCGGAATCCACAAAGTAGTTGTCGCTCAGGCCGAACCGCCGCGCCAGCGCGTGTTCGTTGGGCGTCACGTGAACGTGCTCGAGCGCGGGCTGGCCTTTCGCGCGGACGGTCGCGTTGTCGCCGTAGCCGGCAAGTGCGGGATCGGCCTTCGCGCGCTCGCCATCCACGGACTTGAGATCGCCGAACACCTGGTCGAAGGTGCGGTTCTCCTTGACGATAAAAACCACGTGCTGAATCTTGGCGCTCGGCCGTCCGGGCGACGGAACCGGAAAATCCGCCGGCCGCGCCGGGTGCTTCTCAGGAACGAAACCGTTGTTGTGCAGAACCTGCTCGGTCAATTCTCCCAGGGAGGCGTCGGTGGGAACGGGCAGGATGGAAACCACGCCCCGGGTGATGTCGCCGATGTAATCTCCCGCCGGACCCTCGTGGAAATTCGGCCCGCCGTTCGGCCCCGCGCCAAAGCCTTTGCCGTTGGCCACGTAAAGCGTCTTGCCGTCCGGACTCACTTCCACGCGCGCCGGAAACCACGCCGTGGGAATGTAGCCGAGCACCTTCTCCTGGTTGGTGTCGATCACGGCAACTGCGTTGATTCCCGCGCAGGCAACGTAGAGGCGGCTCTCG
The DNA here is from genome assembly GCA_046705545.1 of Terriglobia bacterium. Taxonomy (GTDB): domain Bacteria; phylum Acidobacteriota; class Terriglobia; order UBA7540; family UBA7540; genus JAMCXS01. Next base: position 3,331 of record JBJKQF010000340.1, on the reverse strand, counting down.
TCCGGGTTGAGCGCCAGGCCAAAGGGCAGCACGCCGCGCAACGCCTGCACGCTGTGGGCAGGGTGCAAAACCAGGGTCTTTTCCACCGCGCCGGTCCGCGCGTCCAGAATGCTGATGCTGTCCTGCGCGGAGTTGCTCACGTACGCTTTCTTGCGGCCCGCCACCACCGCGCCGGGGCTCGATCCGCCCACCGATTTCGGTCCAATCGGAAGGCCGGTGCGCACGCGCGCTTTCACGGCAGGGCGAGCGGGGTTGGAGATATCCACGACGTAAACGGAATTCGACTGCGGCACGTTGGGATTGCCAAGCCCGGGAATCTTTTTCCCTTGCACCACCGTCCCTTGTTCGGCCGCTTTGGAAGGATAACCGAAGGGCGGAAAATCCAGGCCCGTCTGCTTGGCGTTCTTGGGGTTATAGCCGGGCACCAGCCGGTAGCGGAAGGTTCCCACGTTTGAGACGTAGGCCCTTTTGCCGCCGGGCGAGAGCGCGAGCCCAAAGGGCAATCGTCCCACCGGGAGGCTGGCCACCATGCGTCGTGAGCTCGTGTCAAAAACCGCCAGCCGGAAGTGCGCCAGGTCCAGAACGTAGAGGTCCCGCCCGTTGGGTGAGAGTTTGATCGCGCCCGGCAAACTGTGCTGATAGGTTTTCCCCGCGAACCGGCCATCCAGCGTCAAGGTCCCCAAGTCGCGCCGCGTCTTGAGATCGAAAATCCCGATCCGCCCGTTGTTGCCCTCGGAGATGTAAAGCGTTTGGTTGTTGGGGCTGATGGCCAGGCCCAGATAAACGCTCTCCGGATCGGTCTCGGAATCCCGGGGAGGATATCCGGGCGGAATCTGTTGGACCTTCGGCTGGCTGCCTGCCAGATCGGAAATGATGGAAACCGAGAACGGCCACGTTCCCGTGTTGGAGGTCACCAGCGTCTTGCCGTCCGGACTGAGCGCCAGCCCGTAAGGGTGCGGAGCAACCTTCACCTGGACGCCCTGCGGCGTAATCAGGCGGCCGTTGGGCAGAACCGTCTCTCCGCCCGGAACAATCTCCGCCGGACGCACGCCCGCCGGGGCGCGAAGTCCCAACCGGGTCGCGGGGCGTTTTTTACAGCCGGAAAATGAAACAATCAAAGAGAAGAGGAGAGCAAGGATAACCGCCGGGCGATGTCCGGCAGCTTTGCGAGGGCTCAAGCGTGATCCTCCAAGATCGGGGTGTCAAAGGCGGATTCTTCCGGGCGGGCCATCAGGTCACAAGAATTCAGCCTGCAGGTTCAAAATGAAAGCGCCCCGAAAGACACTACTATAACAAGCCGACTCCCCGGAGTACACCTTTGCCCCGGCAGCGCTGCCGCGGCCGGACGATCACCGCGCTCGTGGCCCGCAAGGTTCTTATTTCTTCTTGGGCGGTTGCGAGGGCCGCATCTCGATGCGGCTGGCCAGGGCCGTCTTGGGAAACTTGTAGAGGTCCACCACCGCCTTGGCGATGTCGTCTCCGGTCAGCTTCCAGGATGAGCCGGAAGCGCTTCCCGGCGCCGCGCCGAAGTCGGTATCCACGCTGCCGGGCATGATGTAGCTCACGCGGATGCCGTCGTGCCGGATGTCCTGCATCATCGCTTCGCTAAAGCCGTTCAGCCCGAACTTGGAGGCGTTGTAGGCGCTCCCGCCCGCAAAGGGATTCACGCCCGCCAGGCTTGAGATGTTGAAGATGTATCCGCCGCCGCGCTGGCGCATCAAGGGAATCGCTTCATGGCAGCAATAGAAAACCCCCGAGAGGTTCGTCTGGATCGTGGTGTCCCACTCTTCCGGCGTCAACTGGTCCACCGGTTTGAAATAGCCCAGGCCGGCGTTGTTCACCAGAATGTCAATGCCGCCGAACTTCTCCGCCGCGCTCTGCACCGCTTTGCGGCAGTCCTCAAAGCGGCGGACGTCCGCGGCCATGCCGTCCACGCTGCCGCCGGACTTCTTGCCCAGCTTCTCGAGCGCCGCTTTCAGGCGTCCCGCGTCGCGCCCGCAGATAAAGACCTTGGCCCCTTCCGCAAGCAGCCTTTCGGCGATGCTGAATCCGATGCCCCGCGACCCGCCCGTCACCACCGCGACTTTGTTGGTAAGTTCCGCCCCCATGTGCGCACCCCTTTCAACGTGTGTTTAGCTTATAGAGTACACACTGAGGGGGTGGCGCGGCAATACGTCGCGCCTAAGGATAACCACGCCGGGAAAAAGAAGGTGTAGCGGCGGTCGCAGCCTGCCCTGACGCAGGAAGGGACCGCCGGGTTCTTTTCAAAAAAGTCCCGCGCTCACAGAGCGCCGCTGAAGCAACGCGGCGCGGCAGCTGAAGAGAGAACAACGGCCCGTACCGGCAGACTAAGCCGCCCGGGGAACCCACACGTCTGAGAAGCGGCCCTCGTGCGGATGCGCCAGCCGGGCAAAGTCGGCGTACTTGGTGCGAATGCTGTCCACGTGGGTGCCGGCGGAGAAAACGATCTCCTCGTTTTCGCTGACGGCCTTGTCCACCCACACCTCAATGCCGTAGAGATTCCCCAGGGGAGGAATCGCGCCCAGCTCGCAGTCCGGAAAGATTTTGGCCAGCTCCGCCTCCGGCAGCATCTCGACGTCCCGGGCCTCCATCAGGCCCCGGAGTTCGTAGAGATTCAGCCGGTGTGAGGCCGGCAACACCACCATGGCGGGCTGCCCATCTGCGGCAACCACAAGGGTCTTGGCAAGCCGCTTGCCGGAAAGGTGCATCGAGTGCGCCAGCTCCTGCGCGGTAAAGGCTTGCGGGTGATGGATCCATTCAAAGGGAATTTCCTGCGCTCGCAGGTATTCGTGGATTCTCTGAGGAATGCCCATGGTGCCCTCCTTTGCTTGCAACTGGAATCGACGTCTCCGACGCCTCCAGACACGTCCAGAGGTACCAACACCATTTTACCCCCGCCCGCAAGGGGAAGCCAGTGGCCAGAGCAAAGACTCCTTACTGTGCGGCCAGGACAAACCGAGAAGTTACAGGGCGCCCCAACGCTAGCTTGTCCCTCTTTCCGAAAAGGTGAGACAATCAGCCCGGTGGTGATTGCGTGATAATGAGCAATAAGCAAGTGTATAGAGGGTTCGTTATCGACGCGTGTCCGCGTCGGCTTTCTGGTCGGACCGAATGGACAGCGGACTTTTATATCCAGAAACACGACGATGCGGGCGTAGCGGAGACTCAGTTTTTCCTAGGTGTCACGCACCCGTCTGCGAAACTAGCGGTCGAAGCCGCGTTGCAAGCTGCCCGACGCACAATCGACCGAGGCTTCCGGGTACAGCCCTACCACAACGGGCCAAGTCCGATTGTTTCGACTGCCCAGGTG
>JBJKQF010000339.1:0-7179 GCA_046705545.1 Terriglobia bacterium | reverse complement strand
GAAGCCGGCGACCGCGAGCGCGACATTTACGCCAGCTACATTCTGCACCGTTTCCTGGGAGAGCTGGAAAAACGCGGCGACCGCATCGTGTTCCAATTTTCAATGGGCGCCGAGGCCCTGCCCTACGAATCCGGCAGCCGCCTGAACCAGCGCACCATCGGCCACCTGGGAGAGATTATCGCGAGGTATCCGCGCCTCCGCTTCCAATGCTTCCTGGGCAGCCGCCACTCCAACCAGGCTCTTTGCACCCTGGCTCGCGAACTGCCCAACCTTTCGATGGCGGGCTATTGGTGGCATAACTTCTTCCCGGGACCGATCCGCCAAGTTATGGAAGAACGTCTGGATATGCTTCCGGTGAACCGCCAGATCGCTTTCTTGAGCGATGCGTACTGCGTGGAATGGAGTTACGCCAAGAAGAAGCTGGTGGGTAAAATCCTGGCGGACGTCCTCGCCTCAAAGGTCGAGATCGGGCAATACAGCGTGGCGGACGCTGTGTCCGTGGCGCGCAGCATTCTCTATGATTCTTCCGTAGAGCTGCTGGGGATGACCCCTCGCGAATCGCTTGCCCAGCAGGGAGCTCACGCGTGACTTCGTTCGAGCGCGTCACCGCCGTTCTGGAGGGACGGATTCCAGACCGCGTGCCGGTGGCGCTCCACAACTTCCTGATGGCCTGCCGAATGAGCCGGCTGGATTTTGACGATGCTCTGCGCAACGGCGAGTCCATGGCGGAGGCCCAGTTGAACGCCTGGCGCGAGTTCGGCCATGACGTGATCATGCACGAAAACGGCGTATGCGGAGAGGCTGAGGCTTTGGGTTGCGAAATCCTCTACCGGCCGGATACGCCGCCGCACGTAGCCGAGCCTCTCTTGAAATCTCTCGATCAAGTAGACGACCTCCGCGTCCCCGACCCGGAAACCACTTTCCCGCTTAATGAAGTTCTGAAGGCGACGCGCATTCTGGTGAAAGAGACCGGCGGCCGGGTTTTTGTGATGGGCAGAGCCGACCAGGGACCGATGGCGCTTGCGGCTGCGCTGATGGGCCCGGAGCAATTTCTGCTGGCCGTGGGGGACATTGACCTACGGCCCAAGGTCCGCAAGCTCTGCCACATCTGCTCGCAAATGAATATCGCTTTCGGCGAGGCGCAGAAGCGCGCCGGCGCGCACGGCACCAGCCTTGGCGCCTACGGCCCCAGCCTGATCTCACCCCGCGTTTTCGGCGAACTGGAGCAGCCTGGATTGGCGGAGTTCTGCGCCCGCATGCGGAAGGGCGGCCTTTGGAGCTTCGTCCACGCCTGCGGCGACGAAACACGCTTCGTTGAAAACCTGCTCGAGAGCGGCGCGGATTGTCTGGAGCTTGACCCTCACACAGACCCGGCGGTCTGCAAGCAGAAGGTCCGTGGAAAGGCTGCGGTGCTGGGAATGCTGGACCCTGCCCACACCCTCCAAAGGGGCTCGATTGAAGACGTCCGACGGCACACCCATGAAATCCTCAACATCATGGCTCCCGGCGGCGGATTTTTAATGGGACCCGGGTGCGCTTTGCCTGCCGACACGCCTCCGGCAAATATTCACATGGTGATGGAGTGCGCGCGGACGGCGGGAAATTATTCGCCAGACGGTTCTCTGGCGTCATCAAAAGAAAGGATCACGTAAAGATGGATCTTGGGAAAACAGTTCGCATTCAGAGAATCTTCTCCCACCCTTCCGGGCGGCTCTGTTCGGTGGCGGTGGATCATTTTATTGGATATCAGAAGGGGCTGCCGCAGGGGTTAACCCACATGGCGGACGCCGTGGCCAAGCTGATGGCTGCGCGCCCCGATGCGGTCACGATGCTGAAAGGAGTGGCCAAGAGCGTCTGGCCGAAATATGCAGGGCGCACTCCCTTCATTCTGTCGACGGTGGCCTTTACCCCGGACGACGGCGTGCTGGAGCAATTCGCCACGCCGAGTGAGGCCTTGCGGCTCGGGGCCGATGCCATTGCCGTCGCCATCGGCGTGCGCGGGCCCAACGAAGGCCGCTACCTCAAGCTTCTGAATTCGATCGTGGAGGAAGCGGACCGGATCAGCCTTCCGGTGTTTACGCACATCTATCCCCGCGATTTTTCGGGAGTCCCGAAGATCGTCCATGACCCGGAGAACATCATGTGGGCCGTTCGTTGCGGGATCGAGTGCGGCGCCGACGTCATCAAAGTTCCCTTCACGGGCGACGTTGCCTCCTACCGGGACATTGTTGCGAGTTCCCCGGTCCCGGTGGTCGCGGCCGGCGGGCCCAAAGCCAATCGGCTGGAAGAAGCCTTGGAAATGGCCTCGAAGGTGGTCGCATCAGGAGCCCGCGGCGCCGTGATTGGACGCAACATCTGGGGAGAAGCCGACCCGACTCGCGCCTTGCGGGCGTTCCAGGCGGTCATCCACGACAACGTGGCGCCCGACAAAGCTCTTAATAGAGCCGGCGCCTGATGCAACGCTGATTTCCCCGCGCATTACCGCCCGTCCCGGGCCGGTGATGCGTGGGGATGCTGTTCCCGCCTGCAGTTATTTCGATGAATGGATTATCTTTGCCCTGCGAGTAGAGCTTCCACTTGCTGATGGTCGGGCGCGCTTTGCGCTCCCTTGCGAGTGGCCTTCAAGGCGGCGGCTGCCGCTGCGTAGCGAATCGCCTCCTCCACGGCCAAGCCGCGCACAATCGCGGAGGCATAAGCGCCGTGGAAGACATCCCCACAGCCCAGCGTATCCACCACCTCGACTACAAAGGCGGGCTGGTGCCGGACACGAGCGTCGCCGCCCGTCACAAACCAGCATCCGTTCTTTCCGTCCGTAACAGCTGAACAGGCGCGTTTTGTGACAGCCAGGGCTTGCGTCGATTCGGCAGGGTCATCTCGTCCCGTCAGTTCCCTCGCCACCTTCTCCGGAAGGATCAAATGATCCACAAGGGCCATAGCCTCACGAAGCGCTTCATCATCCGTCCTCTCGAGATCGGCAATGACTGGCACGCCCCAGCGCTGCGCGTACCGGCTGGCCTGCAACGACCCCGCGGGGCCGAGTTGGTCCACCAGCAGCGCGCGGCTGCAGGCGATCAAATCTTCATCAATATCTTCAGGAGCGGGAGGACGCACCAGCGCGGACGAATACAAAAGGGTCCGCTCGCCCGTGGAGCGGTCCAGCAGAACAATCGAGTAATAAGGCCCGGCGCCAGGATACTTGATTTCCGCCCGGCAGTCGATGCCTTCCCGCTCAAGCAACGAGATGGTGTACTGTGAGAGCTCATTGCGCCCAAGCAATCCGGCGAAGGCGCACTTCCGCCCCAGCCGAGCCGCGGCTACCAGCGCCGTGGTGCACTGCCCGCCTCCGTGCCGCTCAATCGACAACACCGGTGATTTGGTGTCTGGCGAAGGGAAGCGCTCGAGTTCCACCACGTCATCCACCGCCGAAATACCGAATCCGCAAACATCAAACTCTTTTTTTCCGCGCTCAGGCATAGAAATTAGTCGTCTCCTCCGGCTAGGCATCATAGCGGCATCCTCCGCCGCCGTCAAATTGCCGCGTGCGAAACAGAAAAGCCTCGCGACTCCCGAATGAACGCCAACGATAGAGGAACGATCTCAAGCAAGACCGCTTACGCGCGGCGACCAATCGGAATATAATGGTTTGGACATTTCGGGCCCATAGCTCAGTTGGTTAGAGCAGCGGACTCATATTGCGTCCGGGGCTATTGAGCACTGTTCCGAATTGAAGCACACCATAAAGAAGACTACCAGTATCCATGCGGGCCTAGCGCAAGCCGCATCACGCTTCTGTCCGCAAGGTTCCGCACTGAAACGAAAAAGTAACTGACACCACTTCGCGGCGCAAAATACCCAGCCTGAGTGATTGGGACTGTCTCCGGCTCATGAGGACATTGCCTTGCCGGTGGCCTGCCCGTCACGAAGCCGAGTTGATGAAAAAACTTAAACCTCTCTGCCAGCCTGTTTTTCACTCCTTCTTCAGCTGGCAGTAATTCAGCCACAACCCAACTTCGATTCCTCAAGTGATTTACTGAACGACGCGACTACACGTACCAGTACGATGCCGAAGGGCGGCTGATTTTCGTGAACGGCGTCGCGGGCGAGGCGTGCCAATCGACTTGGCTGGCACGCATGACGTATGATGCCCTGGGGAAGCGGGAGTGGCTGCTTGGCGGAAGAGGTGTTCGCCTGCATCCGAGTGGGTGTATATCTTCAATTGCCAGAAGGACATATCGTTTATTCCGGTCCACATCAATATCGGAGGTTTCTTGCAGATGATCCTTGGCCTCATCAGGCCATCTCACGGAGGCAATAAGCCATGATTCATTTCTTGAGCGAGTGGCCTGACTGGGCGGTTTCATGCAGTATTTTGGTACTGGCGTTAGTCGCAGCGCGCATCGCCCACAAAATCCTGTTTTCCGCTGCCGAACGGTTCGCCCGGCGGACGGGCAGCGTAATTGACGACTCGCTGGTTCGGCACGGGCACCAGCCCGCCAAGCTCATCATTCCTCTCTTGGCGCTATTCCTGGCTCTGCCGGCCGCTCCCCTGCCGTTCATGGCATCGAGCCTGATTCGGCACCTCCTCAGCCTGGGATTAATTGCGGCAGTGGCCTGGCTGCTAATTGTGCTAATTGACGTTTTCGAGGACGCTCTCTCAGTGAAGTACAAGATCGGGGTACATGACGATCTGCAGGCTCGCAAGATTCAAACCCAAGTTCACGTCCTTCGCCGCACCGCCATCGTGGTGGTCAGCATCATCGCTTTTTCCGTGATGCTTATGACCTTCCCCAGCATCCGGCAGTTCGGAGTCAGTCTGTTCGCCTCGGCGGGGCTGGCCGGATTGGTGATTGGCATGGCGGCGCGGCCCACGCTCTCCAGCCTTCTGGCGGGGCTGCAAATCGCTCTGACGGAACCAATTCGGCTGGAAGACGTGGTAATCGTCGAGGGAGAGTGGGGATGGATCGAAGAAATTACCACCACATACGTCGTGGTCCGCATCTGGGATCTGCGGAGGCTGGTGGTGCCACTTTCCTATTTCATCGAGCACCCTTTCCAAAACTGGACCCGCGTCACGGCAGACCTCCTCGGGACCGTCTTCGATTACACCGATTACACGGTTCCAGTGGAAGAGATCCGTCAGGAACTGCATCGTCTCCTGAAGGCCACGGACCTATGGGATGGCAAGGTGTGGGGGCTGCAAGTAACCGACTCTACCGCGCATACCATGGAACTACGTGCCTTGATGAGCGCTGCGGACTCTCCGAAAGCATGGGACTTACGCTGCTACATTCGAGAAAAGTTGGTTACCTTCCTGCAGCAGCAATATCCCCAAAGCCTGCCCAAGACTCGCGTGGAGATGGAAAGCCTGAAGCCGTAGCCAGGCCTCTCTGTTGCATTGAACCCGACAAGAAGTCTGCGTCCCGCCGCAGATAATACACTCGACGATCCGGGCTGGCCATCCATTTCCTGGATAGGCACGCCCATGTTTCCTTGTCCCTGCACTTTGAGTTGAAAGATGAAACTTCCTGGCAGTGAAAGTGATTGCCCGCGCAATACTCTGACCGTATCACTGACCCGATTCGCTAGGAGTCCAGGAGTTGGCCAATCAACGCAGGATCGTCGTCCTTGCTGGGCCTGAGCATGTGGATTTGGTTTAAGGCCCCAAATGCGCGAGGCGTCCACTGGCTGCGCGACAAGGAGGGCAAGTCGGTTTCGTGAGATCGCAGACACTCTAAGGCCAGTGTCGGCGCCAGCCGCGGTCTCTAATCCGTGCCGCGGTTGCCCCCAATATGTTCTCGTTGACGGGCAAAACCCTTGCAGATATACTTCTTTTCGAACAAAACAATCTGTGCGGGCAATTTACTGAACGCGAATACCTGGACCTGTACATTTCCTCGAAGTGATTGCTGAACCCTCCGGGTCGAGCCGGAAAGCACCTTAACGAATCTCCTCTTAGCGCCCCAACAAGTCGAAGGAGGTGGACCATGTCACCCCGGCCTCTCACTCCGACGGGAGCCTCTCCGCAAGGGCCTTTGACCCCCAGGCGAAAAATTCTATTGGTCGACACAGAAGCCTTTGATCGCCACCTTTACGCCCATTACCTTCGGAAGCAGGGATTTTCGGTTCGGACAAGCTCTTTTTATCAAGCAGGTGCACGTTGGTTGGAAGGCGAATATTACGACCTAGTGATCGTCGATCAGGGAGGCCCGGCATTTGAAGGCAGAGTCATCGTTGAGGATGCGGTTCGAAAGGACCGGAAGATCCCTGTGCTTGTGATAACCCGGCATCACAATATGGCATGCTATCTGGAAGCCATGCAATTGGGAGCCGTTGACTACTTGGAGAAACCCCTAGCCCTCGAAAAACTTGTGTGGACAATAGAAACTTACCTGCCATCAAATTATTGTTTCACGGCAAAGGTCGTCGGCTAACGCCCCCGATAAGACGTGAAGTTTTAGAATCGAACTCGCGCTCCTCATTCCCCGCGGTCAGCCTCCTCGGTTGGTGCGTCGCCAATCGATCCTCCACCGTTCACCGGGCACTGCGACTCAAAATATTCGTTTCGCCGGCGTGCCCCGTGCATGGTGGTAAAGCACGGCGGCACGCTCGTAAAAGCCTCGCGTGTGCCAGGAGTCCGGGTACCCGAACAGCTCGTAGTCGAGATGGTGGCAAAATTCGTGGCACAGGGTGCTAAGGAACGTCCCGTAAGAGGTGACCTGCTTGCGCACCGCCGTCCTCATCCAGACGCGGATGAGCTTGGAGTCGGGATCGTAATCGCCGAAGAGTTCCGTGTCCCAACCGCCTTCGCGACTCCGGACGGGACGGGCCGCAAGGACCCGGACAGGGGTTGCTGTAACTTGGTAGAACTCGGCCGCGGATTCCAGAAACTTGGTGCATCCCTGCCGGACTGCCGTTGTGGTTCCTTCGCCAAGCGCCACCTCAATGGACACTGATGGCTCCCGCAATCGATCGTCTTGGGGGACGACGAGCACTCGGCCGTGGTCGCTTTTTAGAAATTCGGTGACCAGGGCTGGCTTGCGCGGTTTACTGTCGGTGAGCATACCAGCAACATTCTGAACCGTGACGCTGGGACCACACAATCCTGGCCTGGGTACAGACGTCACCAGTACTGGCGGCCTATAGCCCTCGGGTTACAGCAAGACCCGTCTTACAGTCAAA
>JBJKQF010000338.1:0-27272 GCA_046705545.1 Terriglobia bacterium | reverse complement strand
GGACGTTGCCGCTACGCTTCGTCTGAACCAGGAGCGCGGCGTTAGCTTCAGCTTCCCCACCACGCCGAATGAAGTAGTCATCCGGCCGTAAACTTCCTTTTGTAGAGTGAAATCCCCGCTGCGGCTACCGCGCCACATTTCTTTCCAACCCGCGCGGGAATGACTTACGTGGATTTGCGGGCCGAAAGGTCTTCGCCCGCCGCCTCAGGAGTCCTGGCTCCAGCCTCATTAGAGGAGCGGAAAGTAAGCCACTCGGTCTGTACTTTGTCCCAATCTTGGATCAGCAAGCCCTGGGACTCGAAGAAGTCGCGGATGCGAGGCCGGCCCCAGCCGGCAATGCCTTCCAGGATCGGTACGAGCACGCTCAATGCATCGTCGCTCAACACCGTTCGTTTTGCGATTTGGGCGATCTTTCGCGATTCAGAGACCGCGATCGTGAATCCCTCGCGCTGGTTGACGTGGAGCATGACGTGAACGTCCGAGCTTCCATCCCCAACGTAAATCACCCGTTCCGCCCCGATCTGCAACTGCGCCTGCAAATCATCGAGCGTCGTCACCTTTCCGTATCCGGCCGTGACGCGCACAATCCCGGCGACGTGGCCCGAGTCTTTATAAAGCAATTGCGTTCCATGGATGTGATCCGGGGCAATGATTCCCTCCAGGGCTGATTCCACAACCTCCTGGGGTGCCGCCGAAATCACGTGAAAGTCAAAAGCGTAGCCGTCAATTGCTCCCGCCAGCAGGTCCGCCAATTGCCGGATGTTCTCCTTTAGCCGGATTTCTTTTCCTGCGATCCTCAGATGCTCTTTTCGCACTCGCCCTTTCAGGCCAGGATCGTGAAGCAAAAGATAGGCTAGTTCCCCGCCCTGCTGCACAAGGTTCTGCACAGCCAGGATCGCCGTCTTCCGCTCAAACTCGATTCCCGGAATTCCCACGAGCTCGCTTAAAACGTATCCGGAGTCGTGGAAACTAAGTGTCTGGTCAAAATCGGATGCGACCAGATAGCGCTTTGGGATCTGATTCGTCCTCTGCATTACATTCCCCTGTTCTCGTTGCTGAAAGTTGCCTGTTTCGTGCTGGTTTGGATTCGAGAGTCCAACGTTGATTTTATGGCAGGGTGCCTTGGGGCCCCGCAAGCGGTTCCATCAGCCAAAAGACAGATGCACCCTGCTGGCCATACACATGGAGTTTGGACGGTAGATATCTCACCGCTTAATGATGCCAGATGGGATACTCTTCGTCCAATTTATTAATTTGATGTTACGGATTAATACGAAGTCGGCTGCCCGGGCACCCACCCGAAAGCTAGACGCCAAGACCAGGAAACACTTAAGCCACGTATTTTCTATGGCTTAGCAGACTCACGGGACCAATAATGCTTCTTTTGAACCACACAGGACGTGACAAAGGCGTAACACTGCCAAGATAGACTGCGCCACAAATCTCCTTTTACCCCAGCATACCGGGATAGAATGAACTAGAAGCTGTTGTATTGAGTTGTCGCGGCCCTCATACTCGATGAGCCATTTCACCCCCATTGCCATCCCCCACGTCAAGATGATTGCAGCCTATGCGATCTTCATAGGAAGCTACCTCGTATTTGCAATCGGCAAATTCCCGGGGATGAAAATCGACCGGCCGGGTGCGGCGATCGTCGGAGCGGTCTTGATGGTGGCCTTTGGAATCGTCCGTCCGGACCAAGCGCTGCGCTTTATCGACTTCAAAACCATCGTGCTTCTTTTCTCGATGATGCTGATTGTCGCCTATTTGCGCCTGGCTGGATTTTTCGATTGGATCACCCAGATCGTCCTGACACGACTCAAGCCCCGCCACCTACTCCCCATGGTGATTTTCACCTGCGGGCTCCTTTCAGCGTTCTTTGTGAATGACATCGTCTGCCTGGTGATGGTGCCTTTCGTGCTCTCCGCCACAGCGAAAATGCGCGTAAAGCCGCTCCCTTATCTGCTGGCGGTAGCAACAGCGTCGAATGTGGGGAGTGTTGCCACAATCACCGGCAATCCCCAGAACATGCTGATCGGATCGTATTCGGGAATCAGCTACCGGTCCTTCTTGTTGAACTTGGGCCCGGTGGCACTGGCCGGGTTGCTGCTCGACTGGCTGGTTCTCCACTGGATTTTCTCCCGCTCTGGCCTGCGCGACCCGGAGATGGCAGTTCCGGCTCCCGCGCCTTCGGTAGACACCACCCAGTTGATGAAGCCAGGAATTGTTGTGGTGTTGGTTTTGGCGGGCTTTCTGGCAGGGGTCCCTCCTGCAATGATGGCTGCTCTGGGCGCCGCGATTATGCTGGTCACCCGGTCGCGCGATCCACAACTGGTTTACCAGCAAGTGGATTGGGGCGTGCTCGTCTTCTTTGTAGGGCTTTTCGTGATCGTTGGCGGGGCGGAAGAGAGCGGCCTCGTGGGGCTTTTGCTGCAATCGGTCCACCCCGGGCGCCTACAAAGCGCCGGCTTTTTCACGCTGGCAGTGGCAGGCATTTCAAATTTGGTCAGTAATGTACCTGCGGTCATGTTGCTGAAGAGCGCAGTTCCGGGGTTCGCGAACCCCCGCACCGGCTGGCTTATTTTGGCGATGGCCAGCACGCTGGCGGGAAACCTGACCATCACCGGCTCGGTCGCCAATATCATCGTAGTCGAACGCTCAAAGCCTGAACTTACCATCTCTTTTCGGGATTACTTCACGGTGGGTTTGCCCATCACCGTGCTGAGCCTCCTATTCGGCTGGGTCTGGCTTACCTGGATTCGGTGAAGGTCAAATCGCGAACGGAAACTCCCCGACCTCCGGATTATTATTATTCGCCGCCGCGTCTCTCTGTTATAGTGGGGGAGAACCTCAAGGTGTAAGACACATAGAGCTTGAGACGGCATTCCCAGGGCGCACGAAGGTAAACCTTTGGCAGTTGGGAATCACCTCGATGGATCGAGGTGACGCAGCAAGAAAGTTCCGCACCCCGTCTCCGCGTGGCCTTCCATCCAGAGCTTCTCGAAACAAGGAGTTGATATGGCAAAAAGCAACCAAACTTTCCAGAAGCGCCAACGTGAAAACAAGCTGCGTGAGAAAGCCCAGCGCAAGCGCGAGCGCAGGCAAGAACGCAGCGAGAAAAAGAAAACGCAAACCAGCCCGACCGAATCCGAATTTATCTATTCGCCCATCATTGAGTTCGATCCCGAAACGGAAAGTGAACTAGACATCGAGGAGAATGCCTGACCTCTCGGTCCGTCGCGGAATTGTTATAGTCCGAGGCGTCAGTTCCAAGGGGTGTGGTGTCAGCTAAGTATTCAGGCGGGGGGGAAAATAAACCGCCGCCTAGTGGAGGAATCATGGCTTCAAAGTTGTTTGTAGGAAATCTACCCCGGAGTGTTTCCGACCACGCTCTCGCCGAGTTTGTAACCAACGCGGGGTTCAATGTGGCTTCGGCCGTGGTGATTCAGGACAAAATGACCCGTGAAAGCAAGGGTTTCGGGTTCGTCGAACTTGCGGAAGGCGAAGACCTCCAGAGAGCTATTGCCGGGTTGAACGGCCAGACACTGGAGGGGCGACCGCTGACCGTAAATGAAGCGCGGCCTCAGCGTACCGGCTTTTCACGCCCGCGGGACAACCGGGGCGGTGGAAACCGCCGGGGCGGGTTCAAGCCGCGACGTGACTATTAGCCGCTCTACAACTCGGTGAAGCTGAGGAACCCGACTCCTGGGCCGCTGCCTTGGGCTGCCGCTGGCGGTTCTCGAGAAGCACTATTGTCCCGGGCCGCGGTACGGCAAGCTCTTGCTCACGGCTTGGTCGGCTTCCTCAATGGTAATCAACGGAGTAGTTTTGACGCGCGCAAGCCCCGTGCCGGACGTAGTAAAACTCATTGCCGCAACTGCGACGTTGTCAGGGGCGTCGACGATGAGCACCACATCATAGTCCCCGAAAGCGTAATACATGGCCTCGACTTTGGCCCCCGCGCCGGCCCAGGCTTTCTCTACCGCAGCCTTTCTCCCTGAAGCTGTGTCTTTTGCCACCCCTTTGATTCCCTCTGCGGAATAGGTCACCTGCAAAAGGTACTTCGACATGTCCCCTCCTTCCCCTTCAAAGTGTGGTTCGCTCCTCAATTCGAGGCGAAGCATTCGGGTCCGATTAAATCAGTCACCGTTGGGCATCGGCATGACGACGGTCTTGGGGAAATAGATATTCAGATTGTCGACCAGGCTCTTGACTTCCAGGCTGTTGCACGCGTAGGTGAACAATAATTTCCCAGGCGTTTCGAATTCGGGGTGCTCTTTTGCAGCGTAGCAGAATGTATTGTGACTGTAGCTTGGCGCCCCAGGCTGCATGTCGGGGACTTTATAAATCTTTTGACCCTTTGTCCAGGGGCCTGTCAGCTTAGGTGAGGTGCGAAACCAAATCTCATCCGATGGGAAGCCGGGGGCCGTCATCACGGTCACCCACTTGTGCAGAGCGGGGTGATAGCGAACGGACATCTCCGGTGCGCCCGGTACCATCACGTGTTCGGCGTGAGCAGGATCCAAACCCGATTTCCAGGTTCCGTTTTCCGCCAGGTATTGCAGATTTTTCTTTGGAGCGTCCAGCCCTTTTAGGGGAATCCGTGTGAGGAGCATGGGATTGGGCTTCTCTTCATAATAGGCAAAGATGTAGGCATAATCGCCCTTAACGACCGTTGCCGCGGAAGGGTAGGCTCGCACTCCATCGGGAACCAGGCGAAAGATTTTGACCTTCCACTTCTGGGGTGAGGCGCTTAAGCCGGAGACCCGGGCAATGTCCGAACCGGCGGTGCGGAAAGCAAACGCCGCGGAGTTGGTCTTCGGCGTGTTCTCAACCCGCAGAAGCGTTACCCAGAGGTCTCCCTGATAGTAGAAGCCGTCCAGCGCCCAATACCAGTAACTGCGGTTGCTGGCCTGGAAGAAATCCAGGGGGTGGCCCTGGGCTCCCTTGCGAATGACATAATTGATATTCCACTTGCCGTCCCGGCAGGTGGAAATACCGATGCTATTGCGAACCATGCGCGGAGCGTCGCCTGTAACTTGGCGCTTCTTCCCATAGAGCGTGTCGCCGAAAATCCAGATATCCCGACCGTCCGGAAGCGGAATGGAGTAGGCGGCATCCGCCCCCCACCAGCCTTCCTTAAACGGAAAAGAGGGGATGCATCCGTGAGGTGTGGCGGCCGCCAAGAACGCGGGCGCAGCCCACAAGACCAAAACCAGCGCCAGCAGATGGGAGCGATACTCAAAAACGTTCCGAATCAGCATAGACCTCCCCCTTGTTCTGACCTTTTCAATTATTCTATCAGCAAGGCGTTGCCAACCAATGGCAAACGAATCCTCACGCCGGCTTTTCCGCTTCAACCCTGGCAGGAGATTGAGTTCCCCCGCCAAGAACCGAAGAGGTTTTACCGGCAATAAAAACAACACAGGATTAGCGCTCCGGCTGAATGAGCACCTTGCTCGCGACAGCCGAAACGCTAATCCTTCACTCCGT
The DNA here is from genome assembly GCA_046705545.1 of Terriglobia bacterium. Lineage (GTDB taxonomy): Bacteria > Acidobacteriota > Terriglobia > UBA7540 > UBA7540 > JAMCXS01. Next base: position 21,779 of record JBJKQF010000338.1, on the reverse strand, counting down.
CATTCGCGCGGTTTTCGTTACGCAGCTTTGCGAACCGGCAGGGCTGCGAAGGTCGAATTGGTTACTTCGTAGGTTTGCAGCTCGGGTTCACCTTTGATGTGTTTGTCGAGCGACTTGAGAACGCTCGCGTACCCTTTGCGATTGTAGGTTTCGGCATTTTCCTCGGTGTCCCACAGACTAATGCCAATTGCCTCTTTTCCGTCGCTCGATACCATCGACACTTGCCCCACAAACCCCGTGAACTTCTCCAGAGCGGGGATGATCTCATTGTTAATGGTTCGAGCGTAGCCAGGATCGCCGTGGGTCTTCAGTTTTGTTCGGACGATTCTCGCAAACACGGTTTGTTCCCTCCTTCTGAGGCAGCACTTGCCTTTCCCTAGTTCTTAGATCAAGAACCGTTGCAATGCAATGACACTTGTCACAGGGTGCTGTGACACCCTGCCGAAAAGCCATATTGTGCATACCTTTGCGCCGGGGTCCGGTATAATCCTGGCGGGTTCCCAGGGGCTCCTCGGGACCTGAGTAAACCAGGGAAAACCTCCAATGGCAAGGCTCTACGCTATCCTCTTGATTCTGATTTGGGTTGGCCCAAGCCGCGCCCTGGCACAGTGCACGGACATTGCAAAGGTGGATTTCGCCAATCGCGCGCTCACCGTCACGACCTCGCAGGCAAAGCAGGTTTTCCACTTCCGCCACGGACTGTCTTTGGAGTTTGAAGCCGGCAAGGGAAAGACGTCCGACTGGCAAACAACGATCCGGCAAGATATTGTCGTCAAACCCCAAGGCTCAGGGGACGTCCGCTTTCTGACCCTTTTCCGCAACCGCCTAACCGGCTCAGGGTCATGGACCTACCTGGTTGGCTTGCAGTGCTCAGGAGGGCAGATTCGTCAGGTCTTTCAATCCTCGGGCGAGCTCATGCAGGTAATAAAGGTTTCCCGCAAGTCCGTTTTGATCTCGACGCCCGTGTGGAAACCCGCCGATCCCGCTTGCTGCCCTTCTGCAAGGAAAGAGCTACGCTACACTTGGGATTCTCGCACTCGCCGGTATGCACTAGCGCAACTGCCCACCGCGAAACGTTCCGGCGCTCACTGACCTTCAGGTACAAAGGCGCCGCCTATCGCTCAGCCGTTGGATTGACCGGCTCATATCGGCAACCGCCATCCGGTCCTACGCCCGGCGTGGCGGGCGATTGACCGTCAAAGATGTCGGCGAAAAATGTCCCGATGCACGAAGCGGTGCTCTCCAGGCCTTTTCGGCCGTTGACCGGCCCAAGGAAACCCGTCAACTTCATTCCCGGGCTGTACAGCACGGCAACGTCCGTAAAGTTGAAGTGCCGTGTTCCCTGGATGTGAGTGTCCCAACATTGTGAGGAATCCCCGCAAGCATCGTGCATCTCACGGTTAATGTCACTCTGGTGCGCCTTCATCCTTTGGAGCGTAACTCCCGACAGAGTCCTCTGCACCAAGGTAGGTCCAAGAGTCCAATCGCTCAGGATAAACAAGAAGGGCTGTTTGATCCCCGTCTTGAGGACGCTGCCGAAAAGATTTCCATCCAGATCGATTCCCGCCCTGCAGCGGGGGTCACCCGCGCACGCCTCAGCAGCCGCCGCTCCCCCGAAAGAATGTCCCAGCAGTCCCACCTTCTGCATGTCCAAACGCCCATAGAAGCGGCTCTTGGGGTCGCGATTCATCTCTGCCAGCATGTCCAGAGAGAAGCGCATGTCGGCCGCCCAAACTTTCACCATGCGGTCGCCGGCGGCCTGTACGGCTGCAATCGGCCCGCGGGGAAAAGAGGCGGCGCGAAGATGCTGCGCCACCCTGCCGTCCGGGAACCGTACGATGGGAGCACTGTAAGTGTTCGTGATTCCCAGGACGACGTTTCCGCGGCTCGCAAGGTCCTCCATCACCGAGGTGTAATCACTGGGAAGATTGCCAAAGCCAGTGGAAAAGACCAAAACAGGGTAGCTATTGTCCTTCCCTGCCAGAGGAGCGTCCGCCACGGCGTGGACTCGAATTCGGGACGGGATCGTCACCGGACGCCAGGGAAGTTTGGCTGCCCAGGCGGAGGGAATATATTCGGCAGGGGTTGCTCCTGGATTGGACGCTGCGGGATACCACACCCAGACCATCAGTTCCCGATACTTACCGAGGGACAACGAATAGGGATCCTGGCGGCTGTGATCCGTCCAATCGAACAATGACCTGCCCACCGCGTAAGGACCACTTGGCTTCGGCAAGACGACTTCCCTGCGCTCCTTAAAATGCACCACCAGGCCCAGTAGCCCGATCGATGTCAAGGCGAGCAGGATCAAGACCAATATGAATATGGATACTGTTCTTAGAACAGTGACTCCCGCTGAAACGGGCTTACTGGCAGCGAAACCCGGAAGTTGGGGCAAACGTATCTCCTGTCGAGATAATATTCATTGAGAACGCAAGCGTCCCCTGGCCAGACACGGCCCCCGCCCAGAGGACCGTTGCAAATCGAACATCGGGAAGGCACGGGGCTCTATTGCCGCCTGTACCCATAGAACCAGCGCGCCGTGGAGGAACCGCGATTCCAAACACTGTGGTGGCGCCCGGCGGGGATAAACACTTCGTCACCAGGGCCAAGCATGGCTCGCGCGCCGTCAACTTCAAATTCGATTTTTCCTTCTTTGACCAGCACGCGTTCGTCAGTGGAATGGACAAAATCCAGCCACTTCTGGCCCGGTGGATCAACCCACAGGTCACAACCGAATCCGTCCACCTTCCATGTTTTTGCCACGGCGCTCTCTTCGAGAGGCTGCTCATTCGGCCAACGGCGAATTTCAAGCTCCTGCATCAGGTACCTCGCGACTCCTTGTTTCTATTCTAGCAGGGACTTTGCGCGCCCGGGGATTCAGGCGCCGCAAGGCTTTGCAATTGCAGTTTACAGCGGCCTTTCTCATGCGAAGTCCGGCAACTCTCGCAGCACGGTTGGAATCTGAGGAAGAGACAAGCTATGCTTGAAAAGACACAGCAAGCGCGAGTGCATGAGGGATAATGATGAAACGTACGAATCGAGGGAGTGCATTTTTTCGACAGGCGATTAGAATTTTGGCAGTGGGACTATGCCTTTCCGGATGGGCCTTCGCCCGTCCCAAAGAAGTATCCGTTCCGGTGGTAAATGCAAATCTGGGACCCTGTAGCGTTGACTTCACGGTAAGCCGAGGCCTCAACCAGCCTCTTTATAACGCCCAGATTTCGGTCAGCATCGCCTACGGTTTTATGGGCGTCAAGAAGATGGATCTTCAGATTGGGACCAACAATGAAGGCAAAGCTCGCTTTGAGGGGCTCCCGACCAAGGTCCATAACCCTCCGCTCGTCTTCGCCGTCAAACACAACGGCCGGACCAAAACCGTCAATTACTGGCCCACGGGCCAATGCCACGCGCAGTATTCGGTCATTATGGGACCCGGATAAGGGCGCATTAGGCTCCGAGTTTCAATTAAGCCTGCGTCGTCTGGCCATATCCGCTGCAATGCGAGACTCCCCGCGAGTGCTGCTTTAGGACGGCCATTATCAAGAGGAGCCATCTCAGTCATGCGGAAATATCTGATCGTCTTTCTCATTGGAATCCTTCTGGTACCAACCGCTTTCTACTTGTACTTGCGGTCGGGGCACGCGCCGGTGGCAACGTCGGCATCTCCATTGCCGTTTGAGCGTTTCTTCGCGAGACTTGCGATGCGCGCCACGATCTCACGGGAACTCCCCAAAGGAGAGGCTAAGCCGCCGACGGAAAGCGGTCTGGTCAGCGGCGCGCAGATTTACCGGCAGTACTGCGGGGTCTGCCACGGGCTTCCCAATCATCCGAAGACAGCTATTGCCGAGGGGATGTACCCGCATCCCCCGCAATTCTTCCATTCCACTCCGGCTGCTGCTTACAATCCTTCGGAGCCATATCGTGCGGCGAGTCCAAAGGTCTACTGGAAAGTGACAAACGGAGTCCGGTTGACGGGAATGCCCGGATTCGAAGGCTCCTTCACCGAGCAACAACTCCAGCAGGTCAGCGAGTTCGTTTCAAATGCCAGGAATCTGCCACCCGCCGTCATCGCCGCGCTGGAAGGACAACCCGCCAAAGGGGAATCATCCCAGGCCGACACCAAACACCCTTCACGTCCCGCTGAAAAACCTCGGCAAAAGTTGTCCCATTGAAAGCCGGATGGTACAATCGATATTCGATATCGAGAAACGTTAAGGGGCTGACATTCCTTTTACTTCAGATGCGACCGCCGGACGAGACCTTTACTCCGGGTTAATCCGCCTGCACGCGCTCCATCATGCCTGCCACGAACCCATCTTTGGTCTGGGCATGATTGAGGAGCTTGCCCGGCACGGCTATCGCCTGAGTCCTGGGACTTTGTACCCATTGCTCGAGGGTCTTGAACGCAAGGGCCTGCTGCGCTCCTCTCGGCAGTTTGTGCAGGGCCGGTTCCGCCGCGTTTATCGTGCCACACCCGCCGGCCGCCGCGCTTTGCGCGCGGCCAAGCAGCGCGTCAAAGAGCTGTTCGGGGAATTGTTTGAGGACGAATTATGAAGTCACTCTTTATTCTTCTCTTCATGGCACTGTTCGCCTGGCCTCGCGTCGCGATGGCAGGACCGCCTTTTCAATTGGATGACCCAGACGTGATTCCCTATCAGCACTTTGAGTTCTATACCTTCGCCTCCATGGGATCGACTCCCGGCGAAACAGACCTCGCAGGCCCGGCGGTGGAATTCAACTGGAGTGGCGTGCCTAACGTGATGTTCCACTTTATTGTTCCCGCAGGGGCGGCATTCCCTTCCGATGCGCCTGCGACCTTCGGTCTTACGGATAGCGAAGCGGGCCTCCAGTACCGGTTTGTTCAGGAAAGTAAGTACCGGCCGATGATTGGAACTTTCACCATGATGGAAATTCCCACAGGCGATCCCGCCCGAGGCTTAGGGGCTGGCAAGCCTTCGTGGCGAATTCCCATCTGGATGCAAAAGAGCATCGGCCAATGGACGCTCGATTGGGGCGGTGGAGAAGAAATTAGCCACATTCAGGGCGCGCGTAATTTTCCATTTGGAGGGGCGCTGTTACAGCATGATGTGACCAAGCGGCTGAGCATGGGGGGAGAAATGTACTACCACGGCCGGGAAACCGCGGGAACTTTGAGTTCACGCTACGCCGCTATGGTCGATATCGGGGGCTCCTACACGCTGCACGACCCTGGGTTCCAATTGCTTTTTGCTTATGGCCACACGGTGGCGGGCCAGACTGAAAACTACGCATATCTGGGACTCTATTGGACATGGGGCCCAAAATCCTCTTCACACAATTAGCATGCCTTGGCTCCGGGTAGGGTAGGTCCAAAGAAACAAGCCGGAGGCCGAACGCCATCCTGCCAGGGACTGAAAAGACGAGAAGAGTTCTCTCTGCTACAATTTACTTTACGGGTGGTGACCTCCACGCGCGCCGGGCGCGCTCCTGGAGATGGCGTTACCCCGAACCGGAAGACGACCCTTGCGGTTTAGAGAAATTCTTGGCTACGCTGTTTGAGGGTCACCCAACTTTACAAGACTCCTGCACGCACGAAGCGCTCGGAGCGGCGGCCAGACAAGAAGAGGATCGCCTGAAGCAGCACAAGCAAGACGGCATTTCCTGCACGGAGAAAGAATAGCTGTATGGGCGTCGTGGCATTCGTCCTCTTCTACCTGGTGATGTGCGCAGTCGCCACCGTTTTCTCAGCTATGGGCGTGGGCGGCGGAGTGCTCTACACGCCCGTCCAGCTCTTCTTTGGCATCAACTTCCACACTGCCGCCGCCACCAGCCTCTTCCTGATCATGATCACGTCCCTCTCTGCCACACTGGTTTTCCGCAAGGCAGGGGCGGTGGACTGGCCGATGGCCTTGGTTCTGGAAAGCGTCACCACGCTGGGAGCTTTCCTAGGCGGGCTGTTCTCGGGCCACTTCTCAGGCCGCTTCTTGACTTATCTGTTCGCCGGAGTCATTGCCTTCGCGGCGTTTTTTATGTTGAAGCACTACGAGAAGCGCGACCACTGCGGCGACCGGCCTAACTCCTTCTATCGTTGGCGCCGTTGTATTGGCACGGAAACCTACTGCCTCAACCTTGCGCTCGCCCTTCCGATGTCCTTTGTTGCGGGAGCCGTCAGCGGACTGGTGGGCGTTTCGGGAGGCATCCTTAAAGTTCCGATGATGGTGCTGCTGTTTGGGGTACCCATGAACATAGCCGTGGGCAGTTCCGCCTTCATGGTGGGACTCACAGCCTCCGGCGGTTTTCTGGGCCATCTGGCCGCCGGACACTTCGATTGGGAAATTGCTTTGATCCTGGTACCGGGCATCTTTGTCGGCGCCCAAATCGGCGCCCGCACATCTGTAAAAGTGGACAAAGCGTGGCTGAAGCGCTTTTTTGGCTGCGTCCTTCTTGTGTTGGCGGTGTTCTTAGTGATATGGACCCGGTTGCGCTAGGGAAACCCTCAACCCGTTGCCAACTTTGGGTCTCGTACCGTCGTCCGTAATCCACAAGCAGAGAACTTCATACCCTTGCAGGAGCGCCGGGTTGCTGCGGCGCCGAGCGCTTGATCTGGATCAAATCGCTGGTGGCTTTTCCCCGGCCAAAACTCAGCACGTCCATGGGGCATACCGTCACGCAGATACCGCATCCGATGCACGACGAGTTGGCGTTCGTAATGGGTTGTTGCTTCAAGGCAAAGCCCATGACGTCAATGCCCACCAGGCAGTTGCGGCTGCACTCCGTGCAGGCAATGCACTTCTCGTTCGCCACAATTCGGTAACGGCTGACACCCAGCTTGGTAAACGCGCTGCTGAACAGCTCCATCATCTTGGCCAGCGGGCACCAGTAGCGGCACCAAATCTTTCCTCCCAGAAACGGATAGAGAGTGACGGGAATAATGCCCACCAGCCACACGTCCGCCAGCACGTGATAAAACTCCAGTCCCGCGGTCGCCGGACCCCGGACCAACGCAATGGCATCATGCAGAAGCAGCGCGACAGTTACCACCGTCGCGAGGGCAAGAATCGCAAGGTTCATTCGCTCCCAGCGTTTGCTGCTCTTCCCTTTCGGAGCCAAATGCCGCCAGCGGTCGCCAAGCGTCTCCGCCAGCCCGCCACAGCCGCAGATCCAGGAGCAATAGCGCTTACCGTTCCAGAGCACGAATAATGGAATGATGACAAAAGCCAGCAAGGCGCCCCAAACTACCCAGATCTTGCTGGGGTCTCCTATAAATGTGTAGAAGAAAAGAGGCCATGCGTACACGATGCCGTAACTGCGCCAAGCTTGCTCCGCAAAGGTGGGGTCGTGGGCCAAGCGCGCTCCGACCCATTGATACTTGATGGCCCATTCGAATAGAAACTCTGGAATGATGAAAAAGAAAATCCACTGGAAACCCAAAAGGCTGGCATAGCGCCAAATCTGAAATTTATCCTTCCGGTCGAGCCCCCAGCGCTTCAGAGCTTGCAGGCCGAAAACCGTCATGACCACGGTGTAGAGAACGTCGTACCAAAAGGATGCCGGCCGACCGAAGAAGGAGAAAAGCTTAAAACCCCAGCCGGTGTAGGGCCAATACTCCTGACCGGGCCCGGCGATCTTTACTCCGTAGATCGTGTAACAAACCAAAAACGACACACCGAGCCACGAGAATCGATCTCCGCGAAACCCGCTGACCACGAGCGTTCCGAACGCCGCTGCCGCCACCAAACCTCCCAGCCAGGATGGCGCCTGCTGGATGGCTTCAACTCCCGCCTGCCCGCCCAAAACCCAGAGTCCCAGCAAAACAACAAGCGTCAGCGCGACGGCGCGCAGCCAACTGCCGTTCCATTCGTTCTCCAGCCGCAACCCCAGCGACTTCAAAAATTTTCCAGGAAGTTCGGAACCGATCAATACAAAGGCATGGTCAAAAGGAACCTTTTCGATCGATTTCTTCCCGGCCTTTTCAACCTGCAGCGTGGCAACTTTGTCGCCGAACTCTAGAACACTTGAGTTCAAGTAAGGCTTTACTTGCCCCAAGGCAACGGACTCATTCAGAAGGCGTTCATTCCCCTTGAAAAGCCGGTGGAACTGGTCCCCGCGATAGCTGAGGGCAACTTGATTGTGTTCGCTCAGCGTCAGGGCGGCTTCCGCAGCGCTGTTCCCTCCACCCACAACCAGAATTTTTTCGCCGCGGTATTCCTTGGGACTGTAGAGCCGGTGATAAACGCGCTCCTGTTCTTCGCCCGAAACGTTGAGCCTGCGAGGATTGCCCCGCTGGCCAGTTGCCAGGATCACTCGCTTAGCCCGGAACTCAGCCTTGTCGCTGGCAATGCGAAAGCTGCCGTCTCGCTGTTTGGCAAGAGACTTGAGACCCTCTTCGGCGTGAACTTCCAGTTGGTTTTCGCTGATAATCTGGTGCCAGCGGCGGATCAGGTCTTCCTTGCGGGCGCCGTCCAGCCAGAGCTTTCCTTTGGGAGGCTGCTGGTCCGGCTCGGCGTAAACCCATTTCCCTTCCGGAAAATTCTCAATTGTGTTGGCGATTTTGTTTTTCTCAAGGATCAAAGTCCTCAGACCTCTTTCCTGAGCCGCGAGACCCGCGTTCAGGCCGGCAGCTCCCGCGCCGATCACGATCACGTCGTATATGCCGGGGTCGTGGGACCGCGCATCGGGCTTTGCCGCAATATGCTCGACCACGCGATAGCCCTGCTCCATGGCCAGCTTGATAACCGGAGCTCCTGCCAAATCGCCGATGACGTAAAGGCCCGGCAGACTACTTTCATAATGGGCTTTCAGCGCGGGGCGCCGTTCGTTCATATTGGGGCTTGCAAAGATCGCCCGCACAGTTTCGGAGAATTTATTGAGCATCCGTCACTCCGCTCACAGACTTCCGTATCCCGCCTTCTTGACTTCCGACTCCACAACGGGTTGGAGCCTTGCTCCGCACCCGGAACATTGTTCCGCGGCCGGATGATTCGTTCTTCCGCACCTGGGGCAAGGGCTTGGATTCAATGTGGCAGGAACCTTTTGCAGCCCGGGCGGAACGGAGAGCATCCCCTCACTTTGCTTGCTGGAATACAAATGCAGCAGGAGGTAACCGAACACATTGAAGGCCAGCCCCAAACTGAACCACGCCGCGGCGCTGCGGCCACGGTGAAGCGCCCGGTGCGCGGCCAGAGCTCCAAACACCAATCCGCTGAGGACATATAAGCCCACCAGGAACCAAGCAAAGGAAACGCCTTGTTCTTCGGCTCCCGCTCCCAGGAAGGCTCCGTGCGGCTGAAGGATGGTCAGGAACTGGTTAGGGTGCAGCCGTAAAATTCCGTAGCAGTTCAGGCGATGAACGGCCACCCGCTGCCCGTTCACCAGAAAAACAAAATCATCTCTTCCGATCGGATGGTTGCAGACCAGGCAGATCATTCCCGGAATGGTCTTGATCCGCTTTCCTAAAACCTTTCCGCCCACACTCAATTCTTGCGGTCCCACACTCGCCACTGGGGCAGAGGCCGTTTGGGCGTAAAGTTGTTGAGAGAACGTTAGAGAGCACGACGTCGCCACGATGAGGAACACGCCTTCCAGCACTCTCCGCCGCATGGCTCAACTCCCTCTTCACTCATTACTCATTACTCATTCCCAGCCACAATCAGGCGTGCGAGATCCCGCCTGCCCAACGCCTTCTTGATAACCCCTAGTTGCAGGCGCTCCCCCGCTAAAGTCTTTCCCCCGATTTCTCCCAAGTTTCTTGTAGCTTAGCGCTTTTTTGTACGCTGGACACAAAGACTTTTGGATGAACGGTCAAGAAAGCCATGGAGAGGCAGGGCGGTCAACTGCCAAAGGTCCAGTTGACCGTCGCGCAGAACTAAGATTAAGCTCCTCACATAGGCGGATTCATGGCAAATAACGGAAATGCTCCGATAGAAGGTTTCAAGGTCCTAGAAAGAACTTCCCCAGGCATGCCTGGCGTAGCCGACCTGGGCGGGGAGATCCGGCAGCAGTTGTCAGGGCTGGGACTTCCCCACCAGCAGCTTTCCGGCCGCCGCATTGCCGTCACGGTGGGAAGCCGCGGCATCGCCGATCTCAAGGTGATCGTCAAGTCGATTTGCGATTGGCTGAAGGCACAAGGCGCGAAGCCTTTTGTGATTCCCGCGATGGGCAGCCACGGCGGCGCAACCGCTGAGGGCCAGCGGGCGGTACTGGAAGAATACGGCGTCACTCCGGAAAGCATCGGGGTGCAAATCAAGTCCGACATGGCAACGGTTCATCTGGGCCAGACTCCCGAAGGCTTCCAGGTTTTTGTGGATCGCAACGCCTGGGAGGCGGACGGCATTGTGGTGATGAACCGCATCAAGCCTCACACAGACTTCACCGGAAAAATTGAAAGCGGATTGTCGAAGGTGATCGCAGTGGGTATGGGCAAGCGCGATGGCGCCAGTGAGACTCACCGCTGGAGCCGCAAGGTTGGATATGAACGCGCGATTCGGGCCATCTCCAACGTCACTCTGTCCAAGGGAAAGATCCTGTGCGGAATGGGAGTTGTCGAAAACGAGTTTCATGAAATTGCAGCGGTGCGGGCGGCCCTGCCGGAAGCAATCCCCGCCCTGGAAGAGGCCACGCTTCCGCTGGCGCGCCGCTTGGTTCCCCGCATACCATTTTCCCAGTTCCAACTCCTCATCGTGAATGAAATGGGAAAAGACATCAGCGGGACAGGCTTGGACACCAAGATTATTGGCAGGGGCCTGAAACTTGAGCCCGGGGAGGCGCCGGAAATCAACCTGATCTACGTTCGCGATTTGACGACTGAAAGCGGCGGCAATGCGACCGGAATCGGATTCGTGGACATGATGCACGAGCGCTTGTACCGGAAGATCGACATCCCTAAAACCTACGTCAACGTCCAAACCTCGCTAAACCCTATGGCGGCGCGCCTGCCGATGTACACCAGCTCGGATCGTCTTGCACTCAGTCTTGCCATGGGAAGCATGGGATATCCCGAGCCGGGAGAGCAGCGCGTTGTCTGGATTCAAAACACCCTCGGTCTCAACCGGATTGCAGTTTCAGCCACGCTGGCGGAGGAGGCAGCCGAGCTATCCGGTTGGCGGCTTGCTCCGGAAGATTATTCACTCCAGTTTGACGCGGAAGGCAATTTGACCTCTTCTTTCCTGGAAACCCATTAGCCCTCACCAGGCAGGCGTCGCTTGACTCCTCATTGCAATCAAGCTCAGAATAGGACACGGGAGACGGGCATATGAATCCCAAGTCTATCGAGGCCGCTATTCTGATCGGCATAATGGGTCTATGGCTGCCCGCTGCTGCCACAGCTCAGACCAAGACGCAAGCGGCTCATCCGGACAGTTCCCATCCACAGACGGAAAAAACTTCCAAGCCCCCTGCAGCGCTCCCTCTCAAAGATCTTGGTGGCATCAGCACAGATGAGGCGGCTCGCCAAGCGGCCCGTCAAATGGCCGTGAAAACCAAATCCAAGGCGCAGAGCCAAACGTCCTCAAACTCCGGGAAACCAGACGCAGGAGCGGTCCTGGAGTTTCGGGTCGTTAAGAATAACGCCCCGTCCGATACTGCTTCCAAAGATATCCATCCCAAGAATCAGCGGAAGGCCTTACTCAAGGATATTCACGGGACGATTTACGGCGCGTCCGGGGGACAAGGTACAGCGGGTCACACGACTGGCGCTGCCGCCGGGGCAAGTTCCGGGAACGGGAAATTGAATATTTTTGTCGATGGCCAGCACACGCAAGCAAACAATCCGGGCTCCCAATAAGCAATGAGAAACCTACTGAGCTTCAAGATCGCAGGCCGCACCCGCGAGTCTCTGCGCCGCTCCTTTCTGTGGACGGTGGCTGCGCTCCTGTGTTCGCTCGGCTTTTCAGGCTTGATCTTCGCAGCTGCGCCGACCATCATTCAGTGCGGCTCTGTTCCCAGCACGATCCTCCACCGCTCAGTAGGTTATTGCATCGATCTCCCGGCTGACTATGCTTCCACGGCTCCCAAACGCTATCCCACCCTTTATTTTCTCCACGGACTTTTCGGCAATGACCATCGGTGGGAGGACCGCGGCGGGAAAGAAGCCTTCGACGGTTTAACCAGTGAGGGAACCATCGGCCACTTCCTGGTGGTCATTCCCGACGGCGGAGAAACCTTTTACATCAATTCCGAAGACGGCCAGGACCGCTACGAAGATTTCTTCGTCCAGGAATTCGTGCCCTACATTGACCGCCACTACCGAACGTTGCCGGAACGCGCTGCGCGGGGCATCAGCGGCCTCTCGATGGGAGGGTACGGAGCCCTGCACCTCGCCATGCGCCACCCGGACCTGTTCGGTTCAGTCAGCGCGCACAGCGCCATGCTACTGGCTAAGTTTCCGAACCCCATTCCCACAGAAGGGCGCTGGGGATTCTACGCGCGAATTCTTCGCCATGCCTTCGGCTCGCCGCTCAACCAAGCGTACTGGGAAGAGAACAGCCCGCTCACTTTGGCCATGAATCCGGAAAAATTTCAGGGCTTGAAAATCTATTTTGACTGCGGCGACCGGGACCGCTACGGCTTTGAAAGAGGTGCGGCTCTGCTCGACGAGATTCTCAACCGGGAAAACTATCCGCACGAGTATGCCCTTCGTCCCGGAGGACATGGCTGGAGCTTCCTCGATCAGTACATGAAGTATTCTCTGCTCTTCCAGTGGCGTTTGTTTGAAGAGGCCGAGCAGCATCCGGCCTCCGCTCTCAAGGCTGGCAGCCACTGAAACCTTCCCGCAAGAGGGCTCAATCCTGCTGGCCATTCCACCCAGCCTTGGCGTCTCGGTAGATTAAGGTGCTCGCGATATTCCGCTTGCAGAGTGTTATACTTGGCGCGTATTCATCACGCCTCAGTGAAGGAATCAAAGCAGGTGCTCAAGGGCGAGATAGAATCGTACTTCAACGTTCAACGGACTGTGACGACCGGCCCGGCAACGCTGAACTCAACACCTGAGTACCAGCCTTACCTTCCCTGTAACCCCCACATCAATAGTTCCGCGTGGACCGCCTCAAGCCGGCGTTTGAAGGACCGCTTCGCCATCTGCGCGCACGCTTCGGCGGGGCAAGCCGTTGAGAGCGGGCTTCAAGAAATCAGGAGATGAGACTATGACTTCAAGAGAAAGAATTCTCTGCGCTTTTGACCAACGCGAGGCCGACCGAGTCCCAATCGACCTCTCCGGACACCGGTCATCGGGAATCGCCGCCATCAGTTACGCGAAGCTGCGCAAGCATCTGGGCCTGCCAAACAAACCGATCCGCGTCTATGATCCGATTCAGCAGCTGGCCATCATCGACGAGGACGTCCTGGACCGCTTCGGAGTCGACACGATTGAGCTTGGCCGCGGGTTTGCCCAAGACGACGCATCCTGGGCGGACTGGGTGTTGCCGGACGGCACGCCGTGCCAAATGCCCACGTGGGCCCTGCCCGAGCGCGAGAAGGATCAATGGGTCTTTCACTCAAAGACGGGAAGGGTCATCGCCAAAATGCCGGATGGGGCTCTGTATTTCGAACAGGCCTACTTTCCCTTCGCCGATCCAGCCGGTCCAAAGATGCTTCCCGAGGCCATGGAAGAATCCATGTGGCACTCGATTGCAAGCCCTCCCGGCCCTCTCGCGGCCGGCGAAGCTGGCTTGAAGCGCCTCGTCGAAGGAGCGAAGAAGCTCCGGGCGAGCACGGACCGGGCAATCATCGCCCTTTTCGGTGGAAACCTTCTTGAGGCGGGGCAGTTCCTCTATCGAAACGACAATTTTTTCATGCTGCTGGGCAGCGAGCCGCAGAAGGCGCATGATTTCCTTGACCGACTGGTAGAATTGCACATCGCTAAGCTCGATAGATTCCTGGGCGCGGTCGGGCCGTATATCGATATCATTGGTTTCTCAGACGATCTTGGGATGCAGTCGGGACCGCAAATTTCTCCCGCGATGTACCGGGAATTCTTCAAGCCCCGGCACGGCCGGATGTGGAAACGCAGCAAGGAACTGGCGAACGCCAAAGTCATGCTGCACTGCTGCGGGGGGGTTCGGCAACTCCTCCCTGATCTTATTGACGCAGGCCTTGACGCCATCAACCCCGTTCAGATTACGTGTGGAGGAATGGACTCAGCGCAATTGAAAAGAGAATATGGGAAGGATTTGGTCTTCTGGGGAGGAGGCTGCAACACCCAGGAGATTTTGCCTAAGAGCGCTCCCGAGGCCATTGGCCGTCACGTCAAAGAACAGGTTTCCATTTTCTCTCCGGGAGGTGGGTTCGTCTTCCAGCAGGTGCACAATATTCTGGCGGACGTTCCCCCAGAGAACATCGTCGCGATGCTAGACGCCGTAAATTGATCGGTGTGCGCATCTCTCATCCGGAGCAGCCTGCCTTTCTTAGTCCGGCACAGGCTCCTGGCCCAAGTTGAGATCCCTGGCTCCCCAAATGTCCTAGCCTTATGCGTGCAATTGACGCACCGCCATCCACTCTGCCGGGAATCCAGTCCCTTGAGCGCCAAGAACCCATGGCGGCCAGGGTCTCAGGAAGGCAACAAACCCATCCGGGTTTCTTCGACGGATTTCGCAAGGTAAAGATATAATAATAGGGTCAGGCTGAATCGGCGGGGGTAACACACAATCTCTTGGAAAGAAATTTACGCCAAGCGTTTTTGCCTCAGGGTTTTCCTTGCGGGGTCGCAGGTAGCGGCCATGGAACTCCGAGGTTTGCCACGCCCTCGGAGCATCATTGGCTGCTCCGTCCTCTTGCTGGCGCTCGCAGTGCTGGGCGGTTCGGGACTGGCCCAAGCCGCCTCCCGAGAGTGGGGCAAGCCCGTCGAGCGGATCAGCCTTAGAACAGACGCCAATTTCCATCTTTCTCAGTTCAAGAAGCAAATCTTCCAGCAAGTCGGAGCCCCCTTAGACCCTGTCAAAGTGGATGAGAGTTTGAAGGCTCTTTTCGCCACGGGCCGGTTCACCGATCTGCGGGCAGAAGTCCAACCGGCTGCCGGCGGGGTGGAGCTGGTTTTTAATGGGAAGGCTCAATACTTTGTGGGAAACGTTCAAGTCGAGGGAACCTTCAAACCCCTCGGCGAAGGTACGTTGATCGCGGCGGCGCGCCTCCGATTGGGGCACCCTTTGGATGCTCGCTCTCTTTCGCGCGCCGAAACAAATATCAAGCAGGTCCTGGCCGACAACGCCTATTACCAACCCAAAATCCAGGTTAAGACAGTCCGCAATCCAGCGACCCAAGTCGCAAATGTCATTTTCACAGTTGAATCCGGCCTGCCGGCCCGATTGCGCAAAATGATCTACGAAGGCCAGCCTGCCTTTCCTGCGACAGAGCTGAACTCTGTCGCCAAATGGAAAGTCGGGGATCATCTGACATCAGCTGAAGTTGAAAAGGGACTCTTCAAAATCCACAACTTCTACATCAAAAAAGGCTATCTGCAGGCAAATACCACTATTCAGAAACGGGTCTTTGAACCCAAAAGCAGAACCGAGGCGCTCTACGTGCAATCCGAAGCCGGACCGGTCATCCAGATTCACGTCCGGGGAGCGGACGTTTCGACCTCTACGCTCAGGAACGTCCTCCCCGTGTACCAAGACGGCGTGGTTGATGACCCTTCGCTTAAAAGGGGACTGGATGCGTTAAAGAGCTATTTCCAGCAGAAAGGTTATTTCCACGTCAAGGTCAGCGTGGCGCCCAATACCCGTCCCAAACCCAACCAGATCAGGGTCACTTACACAGTGAACAGGGGAAGCCGCGGGGACTTTATGGGTTTTGAGTTTATCGGAAACCATGCCTTTACGGACGAAGAGCTTCTCTCCGCAATGACCATTCGACCGGCGGGTTACCTATTCGATCGAGGCGACTTCAGCGACAAGGAACTTGCCGCGGATATCGATTCCTTGAAGGCGCTTTACCAATCGCGAGGGTTCCTGGATGCGCAAGTGACTCCTCGTTTTGACTATTACTACCATAACATTCGCAATCAGCTCTTTATCACGCTCGCTATCCAGGAAGGACCTCAAACGCGAGTGGGCAAGCTGGTTCTGAAAGGCATGACGGCAGACGAACAAAATGTGATTTCTCCCCGGCTGGCCAATCGACCGGGACTTCCTTATTCCCCCCAAAACCTAGAGAAGGATCGCAGCGCGATTCTTCAGTACTTCGCAAACCACGGATATCTTCATGCCCAAGTCGGGGCCACGAATTCCCCCGTGACAAAGAGTCATGTGGTCGATGTCGAGTACACAGCTGAACCGGGCCGACAGCTGTTCATTCGAAATATTGTCCTGCTCGGCAACAAGCATACACGCAATGGCACCGTTCGCCGCGAACTCTCATTCAAGCCGGGCCATCCTGCCAACGCAGGCAGCCTCCTGGAATCCCAGCGCCGACTTTACGACCTGGGGCTGTTTAACCAAGTGCAGATCGCGCCCCAAAATCCCGGGACGTCAGAGACTCAAAAATCTATCCTGGTTAGCATGGAAGAAACGCCCCGTTGGACGCTGGGCTATGGCGGCGGAATTGAAGTGCAACGCCTGGGTAGCAACCAACCGCAAGGCGGGTTGAAAGCCAGTCCGCGCGTCTCACTGGACCTTTCGCGTCTGGATATCGGGGGGCGGGACCAGACGGCGAGCTTCCAAGGCAGATATTCCGCCCTCGATAAGGCCGCGCAATTGGGATACTTGATCCCTAGGTTTGCAGCCCGCCCCGACCTCAGCGTACGCTTGGGCGCTTACATCGAACACAGCAGCAATGTCCTGACGTTCACGGCCAAGACTACGGAAACTTCCATTACACTTGAAAAGCGGTGGAGTCCTACCACATTCTTGTCAGCCCGCTACTCCTATCGCAATGTTCAGGCCGTGGACTTACACATCAATGAAGACCAAATCCCTTTGGATAGCCGCAAGGCCCGGATTGGGATGTTTGGCTTGAGTTACGTCAGCGATCGACGCGACAATCCGATTGACCCGACCCGAGGCTCTTACACCTTGGCCGACGCCGGCGTCGCCTGGTCTGGCTTTGGGTCGGAAGCGAACTTCCTGCGCTTTTCGGCACAAAACTCCACCTACTACCGCCTGGGCTCTCATCTAATTTTGGCCCGCAATACGCGTTTCGCTGTTGAGTCGCCTTATGGCGGTTTGCGGAGGGTTACGGTCACCGAGGCCAATGGGCAACAACAGGTCGTCTTAACCCATGACATTCCGCTGCCGGAGCGTTTCTTCATGGGGGGCAGCGATTCACACCGCGGGTTTTCGATCAACCAGGCGGGGCCGCGAGACCCGGTGACAGGGTACCCCATCGGTGGCAATGCCCTGTTCTTAAACTCGTTGGAACTGCGCATTCCCCTGGCGAATAACCGGCTGGGATTCGTTGTCTTCCATGACATGGGGAACGTCTATTCCTCAATTCGAAGAATGCGCCTCTTCAAAGTCAGCCAGAATTCCCCGGCCGACTTTGACTATACGGTTCACGCTGTGGGAATCGGCTTCCTGTACAAGACCCCGGTGGGACCGCTACGCTTCAATGTGGGCTATGCCTTGAATCCACCGTCTTATAATTACGAACAGAAGCTTCAGGACGGCAGCACGGAGGTTCTCCGACAATCACTACCACACGTGCAGTTCTTCTTGAGTATCGGACAAAGTTTTTGATCGCGTGGCTGGCAGCTGCTGCGACTCTGGCGGTACCGGGCCCTCTCTGCGGAGAGACGCTGAACCGCGTCGTAGCCTCAATCGGCAACGAGGCCATTACGCAGCGCGACATCGAAGAGGAGTACCACTTTGAGCGGTTCCTTCAGGGAAAAACTCCAGAAGGATCGCCCGATTCTTCAACGCGCAACGCGGTTCTGAACAGGCTGATTAGCCAAGACCTCCTGGAGACGCAGCTGGGAGATTCCGGCCTGCAGACTCCGGCCTCCAAAGAGAAGGCGGAAAAAACTCTAACCGGGGTCCGCAAGGAGTTTTCAAGCGATCAAGCATACCGTTCGGCGCTCCAGGCGCTCGGCATGACCGAGCCCCAGGTGCTTACGCGGCTGGAACGCTACCAGAGGACTCTGCGCATGATCGACGAGAGGTTGAGGCCCGCAGCATGGCCGGATCCCGAAGAGGTTGAAACCTACTATTCGGAAACCTTCGTTCCAGAATACGCCAAGGGCCACAGCACGCCGCCCCCTCCGCTGAACCAGGTTCAAGGCAAGATCCAGGAAATTCTTGTTCAGCGAAACATCAATCAGCTCCTGGCCAAATGGCTCGACCGGCTAAAATCCACCAACCGGGTAAGGATTCACTCCAACTGAGCCGGCAGGGAAAGAGAATGAAATTGCGAGTCCCAGGCATACCAAAATTCGTTGACCGGATCATCCACGCGATGGGAATCGCGCTGGTTGTGTGCGGCCTGCTGTTCGGGGTGGTGAGCACGCCGTGGTTTCGGCACGTGCTGAAGCAGCACGTTCAGGCCAGCCTGGAAGAGTCTACGGGAGGAAAAGTTGAAATCATTGGACTGGGATTCCATCCCTGGAGCCTCCGGTGCAGCGCGCAAAAGCTGATCGTCCACGGACTCGAGAAGAAGTCTGATCCGCCCCTATTTGCCGCGCGGAACATCTTAGTCACAATCAATCCTGCTTCCCTAATCCGACTTCGGTTACTCTTGCGCACTCTTGCCTGGCAGCAAGCTGCTCTCCACGTGGTAACGTACCCTGACGGCTCAACCAATCTTCCGGGGGCGCACCCCGCCGCGGGCGGAGGCCAAGGACTCCGGAGCCTGATGGACCTCAGAATTCATCGGCTGATCTTGGCGCACACGGTGCTTACGTGGAACAACCGGGTTATACCGGTTGAACTCACGGGCCGCGATGTAACAACCCAATTGCGTCTGACGCACGACCACCATTACCTCGGATTGTTCGCCTCTACGGACACCATTCTCAATTGGAACGGTAGAACGCTGCCGCCCATCTCATCCGCCGCCACCTTCAGACTCTCCAGCAACCGCCTCCAGGTGTCTTCTCTGAGCTGGCAGATCGCCGGCCTGAAGGGGCATGCCAGCGGCGCCTTCCATTGGGAGCCCAGCCTGGCAGGCGATTTTTCTTTCCGCAGCAACGGAGGGCTCCAGCAGGCCGCCAAGGCTTTGGGCGTCGGCTTTGTACGAAAAGGCTTCTTATTCATGGACGGCAATGGTTCCTACGGCCGGGATGGATTGGCTGCCAAAGGCCGCGTTGAGACCCGCGAGCTGGAAGTGACGCTTCCCCAGTTCAAGCCTGGCGTGGTGAATCTTGCGGCCCATTACGCGCTTGAGAAACGGGTCTTCAAGCTGACGGATCTCACGTTTAGCGGGCTTCAAGGAAGAGGACAGGGCGCAGCATCGGTTTCCTTGGAGAAGGCTGTTCCCTTCCTCAGGCTCGATGCACAGATTGAGCATATGGACCTCAATGCGCTTCTCAGGTCTGTTCCGGCTGCGTCGGGCGCCCTCGCCCTATTCCACCCTCAGGCGCAGGTCAATGGGAAAGCGCGCGCCGATTGGCGATCCTCCACCGGGCTTCGAGGGCAGTTTGATCTTCAATTCCTTGCCCCGCAGGAAGCCGCTGCCGGCAGTCTTCCAGTCAACGGCCATGCGCAGGGTTCAGTTCTGATGGGACGTGAAACGCTGCTGAGCCTCCAAACCGCTTCCTTTGCGACTCCCCATTCCACGCTGGAAGCGCAAGGCTCATTCGGCACGGCGCAATCATCCCTGGCGCTCAAAGTCGTCACTTCGGACTTTGACGAATGGCGTCCCTTGGCAGGGGTCCTCATTGAAACCCGCAAGCCGTTGTCGCTCACGCTCAGAAGCAAGGCGGTTTTCATCGGCAAGCTTTCCGGAACATTCAGCCAGCCGGAGATTGAGGGGCGCCTTGAAGCCGGAGCGTTTGACTTCGGCGGATGGCCTTGGGATGGCTTCCAGGCAAATATTCTCGGTACGCCGTCCCAAACCAGGATTACCTCGGGCCGGCTGGAACTGGGGTCGAGTCTGCTGACGCTCGACGCCCAGGCAAGCCTGACGCAATGGATGCTCCAGGGCGGCAGCCGGATCCAACTGAAGGCCTCAGCGCGTGAAACCCCTCTGGCAGGTTTGCGCGCCGCTTTGAACATGAAAACTTCCATGCGCGGTCTCCTAACGGGCCAAGTGCAGGCGGAGGGCACGTTGCTGAACCTTTCAGCGACCGGCGAATTTGCGGTGGACCAAGGAGAATTCGCCGGGATTCCCTTTGACCTGCTTTCCGCGCAAATTCGTGCCAGCGGATCAGCCTGGAAAATCAACAAGCTCAGGGTTATTGAAGGGCGAGGCACCGCCGAGGGGCAGTTGAGCCTCGACCCTGTTCATCACACCTTCTCCGCAGAGTTGCACGGCAGCGATTTCCCGCTCAATCATCTTCACCTCCTGCATCCAGCAGCGGCTGGCACAAAATCCGCCAGCGAGGTTTCCGGCACGGTTAGATTTGATGTGAACGGCGAAGGGTCTTTCGATAATGCGCGCGTGCATTCGTCGGTGGAAATCAGCCAACTTGCCTGGAAGGGGCAGCCACTGGGAAGCGTGAGCGGCGGCGCTGAATGGCAAGGCCATCAAATCCGCTTGCGCCTCTCGGGTGGAGGAGACGCCGGCAAGATTGATTTGAGCGGAAATATTGAGACCCGGGACCAATGGCCCATGCAGTTGTCAGCCCAGTACACAGATTTTCGCGTCGATCCATGGATCGAGCAGTTGGCCGGCCACTCGATGGGAGCGCAAGTGACCGCGAGCGGATCCATCACGGCAAGCGGTCCCCTCCGGCAGGCCAGCCGCATCACGGGCAACAGCCAGGTTCAGCGGTTGCAAATCGATTTTCCCGGACTCCAAATGACGAATCAGCAACCCATCCAGATTCGCTACGCGGAGCGCCACCTGACGCTGGAGAAGTTTCGCATGGAGGGGCCGTCGACCGATCTTGAAGTGGGAGGCTCTCTCGGCTTCGCAGGGCCGCCTACACTCGACTTGACGGCCAAGGGCTCGGCAGCCGCCACCTTACTGAGCTTGTTATCTCCCAAAGTGGAGGCGGCGGGAAAAGTAACTGTGGGAGTACACGTGGCCGGCACGCTCGCGCGTCCGCAACTATCCGGCACGGTGGAAATCAAAGATGTAAACTTGGGATACGGGGACCTTCCTTTCCGCGTAAACGCCCTTCACGGAACCATCAAGCTGGAGCGCACCCGTGCGGTCATCTCTTCCCTACAGGGAACAATCGGCGGAGGAACGGTGAGCCTTTCGGGCTACGCCGCGCTGCAAGATGTGGTTCGCTACCAGATGCGGACCAGACTCTCGCAAATCCGGGTGCGTTACCCTTCCGATTTCACAACCTTGCTGGACGGAAACTTGATTCTGCGCGGGACTCCCGAACGCGGACAACTAAGCGGCGATATCACAATCCGGAACGTATTTGCGAGGGAAAATCTGAATCTGATGGACCTGCTCGCCGGGAACAACAAGCCCCTCGCCAATTCTCCTCTGGGTGTTTCCCTGCCCTTTGCTTCCGATGTCAACGTCAATGTACAGGTTTCTTCCGCCCGGCCCGTGCAATTGGAAACGCATGATCTGCGCCTCGTCGCGGACGTGGATACACGGGTACAAGGAACATTGGCGAGGCCGGTCGTGGTTGGCACCATCTATCTGCGGAGCGGACAAACCATCTTCCGCGGCAACCGCTACACACTGACGCGGGGGGAGATTTCCATGACGAATCCTTTTGAAACCGAACCCGTTGTGGACCTCCAGGT
>JBJKQF010000337.1:0-13595 GCA_046705545.1 Terriglobia bacterium | reverse complement strand
CTTTTATTGGTATGAGTAATATTTGTATTTGTTATATGCAATATATCCGAAGATTAAATTCTTTAATGTCTTTTACGGACTTAAGTGGGATTGCTTTGAGGTATCTGCCCGGCTGGCTTCGGCCTTGAGCGCCATGCCGCAGGGTTCTAATACTCTCCTTCAATCAAGTAGTCGCCGGGCTGGTTGATTTCCAGCTTGCCCGTGTGGACTTTTCCATTCAGCCGAACCGCCGCGGCTCTTTGGCCGTTTCTCTCTGGCAGCGTGACAACGACCGCATCTGCGGCAGGGTTGTGCAGGCGCAGGATGAATCGCTGGCGGGACGTGCGGGAAGAGGAATGGTTCACGGCCGCCGGCTCCCATTTCCAATCGACCCCGATGGCGCCGCGGGTGGTTGGCACTTTCCCCTTTGCCCAGGCGAGGCCCGCCGGATGCGGCGCCACCGCATAGGAACGATAGCCGGGCGTAAGAGGCCGCACCCCCAGAACCATCCGGCTCAAAATGTAGGTCGGCGCAGCGCTCCAGGCGTGGCAGGAGGTACCGTTGCGCTGCACGAATTGCTCCCAGAAGGTGTTATTCCCAGCGGCGGCCATGGGCCCCCAAAGCTTTTCGATAAACTTGCGCGCCTGGTTTGCATTTCCGGATTTGCTCAGGGCGCTCAAAACGAAAAACATGCCGTAAGGCTGCGCCTGAACGACGTCCCGCTGTAAATTGAGAGGACCTCCCTCGGTCACATACTTGTCTTTTGCGGGATCGTACACTTGCTGGCGCAAGGTGGCGGGGTCGACCATCTTCTCCACGATGCCGGGAATCCGCGCGGATGGCGCAAACCCGTAGAGGACAGCATCGGCATTGGCAAGCTGGCTCACGTGCTCGCTCTGCTTTCCCTTGTTCCAGGCGTCTACGTAGAGGCCCCGGCTTTCATTCCAAAAGCGCGCATTGAAGAGCCCGCGAATTCGCTTTGCATCCGACCTGAAAATCCTGCCGTGGTAGGCGTCTCCGGCCATGGACGCCATCTGCGCGGCGTTTTCGAGCGTGTGGGCGTACAAGGCATTCAGAATCGAGCTCTCTCCGGTCTTGTCGGGATTGGACCAATCGAGAAAAACCCAGTCCGGCATTCTTCCCAGCAGACCGTCCGGCTGCCTTAGAGCCTGGAAATACATCATGGCCCGCACCACGTTGGGGTAAAGCCGCAAGACAAAGTCCCGGTCGCCGGTCTGGAGATAGTATTCGTGCAAGGCGTTGACGAAGGAGAAGACGTAATCGTCGATCACCATGCCGTCGGTGTTGCCATCGGCCACGACGGCGGGAATGGCGCCGTCGGGACGCTGGTCGAGCGCGGCGTCCAGCAGAAACTTGCGGGCGATGTCCAGCGTTCCATCCGCCACGCTGTTCACCAGCAATTCGATCTCGCCATCTCCCACCCACTCGTGCTGCTCGCGTGTGGGGCAGTCCATGGTTCCATCCAGCGTGCAGAGCTGCCAGGTGTAGGCGCCCATCTGCCAGAGCTTGGTCAAAAGGGGGCTGGAACTTTTGAAGGAGCCGCGGTGATCAAGCCGCGCGGTGCTGAAGAGAAGGCCGGCGCGGACGCGCACCGGCTTTCTTAAATTTGGAAACTCCAGCTCGATGAAGCGCAGGCCGTGCCAGTCCCAGAGCGTCCAGCTCTGCGGTCCGCGGCGCGCGTAATAACGCGCGGCGTAACGGTCGGAGTCACCGCCGGGCTTATCTGCGGTGATATGCCCTTTCTCCAGCATTTCACTCCAGCCGATGTCCACCACGGTGGGGACGGGAGTATCCACCGAGATCTGCGGATAGCCGTCCACTTCCCGGCCCATATCCAAAATCACATACGGTGTGACTCCCGCCGGGGCCGGGCGAACCACCGCGTAGGCGCTGGAAGAATCGCTGGTTAGATTTGCTGCACCCTCGATGATGGAAGGCCAGACCTCGTGCGGCTCAAAATGGAAATGCCTTCCCATCTGGTCAAGCGGAACTAAACCCATCGACACCATTCCGGAACCCATTTCTCGCGGCGTGACTCCCACCTCAACCACTTTGGCCGGAGCTATCTCTCTTTCAATGGGATAAGCCATGGGCCGGGGCTCCATGTGGGAAAAAGGCGCGGCGGGCGGCGAGCTGGGACCCCAGAGGCTCTTGAAGACCTCAACAGAAGTCCAGCGGCTGTCATCGAAGTCGGGTTCGGTCCAACCGGGCGTTGCGGCGCTCGCGTGGTAAACCTCCATCGGCGGAAGGCAGCAGACATTCACAGTGGGTGTTTGGGAGGCCCAGGCATTGTCTTCCGTGGCCTTCCAGGTTTTGTCGGTCTGGATGACCCGCCGGTTCTCACCCCGGCCGATCATAAGCTGGCAAACCAGGATGCCGTGGCTCCATCCGTCCGGGAAGGGCCGGTACCAGGGCTCCGGCCGGCCGAACCAGCGCACCTCCACGGCCAGAACGTTCAAGCCCGCGTGGAGATGCGAGGCGACGTCGAACGTGTCGTAATAGGCTCGGAACATGGGAGCCCGGGCAGGCCCGCGGCCGATCGCATGTCCGTTGACAAACAGCTGATAACGGCTGTCCGCAAAGATCGCCAGCTCCGCCTGGCGAGGTGGCGAGGCAAGGCGGAAGGTTTTGCGAAATTGAATGAATTGGTTCTGGTGCGCGGGGATCGTTTTGGGGGAGGGCCAAATCCAGTGTGCGGTCCACTCGAACGGAGGGGGAGAAGATTTCGCGGCGAATCCCGCTCCAACACCGAGCAGCAATGCGAACGCCGCTCCGATGGCGGCGAAAGGCAGACACCGTTTGCGGACTTGGACCATTGCTTTTTCTACCTCGCTGGGGAATTCCGCCTGGGATCGCGCCGTGGATCCGCTGGAGGGGCCGCGGCGAATGGGCCGCGGGTCCACGCGGAAAAAGCGATGGCTACTCGCCGCTCAGCGCAGCTTCCGGGCCGGAAGCCTCAAGGCTTGTTTTGCTCCGATAGGGTTTTTCCGTGGCGGCTCCGTAGGCGGCCAGGATATCGGAAAGGGAAATAACTCCCTGAAGATTATTGAAGTCGGCGCGGTGAATGACTGGAACGAGCGGCCAGTCACCGATCTCACGCAAGGCCACATCCAGGCTCTGGTCGGGATGCAGCCAGGGGAGCAAGACGCCGGGAAGGACGCGGGTCAAAGGCCAATCCCCTTTTCCTTCCTTGGCAAACTCCCCTAGGGTCTCTTTGGTGACTCCGGTCCAATCGCCGCTCCGATGGCTGACCAGGAAGAACTCATGGGGCGAGCTGGCGGTCCGGCGCAGAGCGTCGGCGACAGTCTCATCAGCGCGCAGAATGATCTCCGCCGGCGGCCGCATGGCGTCTTCCACCCGCAAGGTTTCACGCTCGCGCTGTTCTTCCATGGAAGGCAGGTCAGTGCCGTCCTGGCGAGAGAACATATCAAACAGCGGCACCGGCTGAAATTTGAGCGAAATCAAGTAGGCAATGGTGCTCGAAATCATGACGGGCAAGATCGTCGAAGTGTAGTTTCCGCTTAATTCCAGCACCATAAAAACCGAGGTCATTGGAACTCGCAAGAAGCCCGCGAAGAGCACTCCCATTCCCACCAGGGCGAAGCCCCCTACCGTGCCTCCCAGATGCGGAAACAAGAGGTGTTCGACGCCTCCCACAGCGCCGCCGATCATGGCGCCGATAAAAAGCGTGGGAGCAAACATGCCGCCCGGCGTGCCGCTGGAAAATGAGAAGCTGGTGGCCAAAATTTTGAAGACGGCCAGAAGGGCGAGCAACTTCCAGGTGAACTGGTCATGCAGCGCTTGGTCGATGATGTCATAACCGGCTCCCATCACTTGGGGGAACCAGACTCCCATCACGCCGATTAGCAGTCCGGCCGCCGCCGGCTGCAGGTAATGAGTCCACGCTGGCATTGATTTTGACCGCAGGCGGAGATAAGAGACCAACTTTATAAATGCGAGTGAGGCGAATCCCCCAATCACACCCAGAACCGCGTAGGCCAGCAGTTCAGAAGGATGTTCAAGGTGGAAAGGCGGAACCCGGAAGAGAGGTTGTTCTCCGAGGAATAAGCGCAACACCATCACGCTGGATACCGCGGCCAGGACAATGGCTCCTAGAACCGCACCACTCCAGTTTCCGATAACTTCCTCAATCACAAACAGGACGGCGGAAATGGGAGCGTTGAAGGCCGCCGCGAGGCCCGCTGCAGCGCCAACGGGCGCAATCAAGCGCACCTTTTCCCTCGAGAGGTGAAGCCGCCTGCCCAGCGCGGAGGCAATTCCCGCTCCGATTTGCAGCGAGGGATCTTCAGGTCCGAGGGATTGACCGCTGCCGATCGCCAGCGCGCAGGTGACGAATTTTCCGATCACCGTGCTGAATGGAATGTACCCGTCGTAGATGTAAACGGCGGCCTTGGTCTGGTTCACACCACTGCCCCTAACGCGGGGGAAGAAGTGGATCACCATGATGGCAATAAACAGCCCGGCCACCATCGGAACCAAGATCACCCGAAGGGGCGAGGGACCTAAAGATGATCCCAGAAGCCGAATGCGCGTCCAGTCGATGGAAATCTGGAAGCAGACCACCGAAAGTCCGGAAAAAAGCCCGATGATAACGGCCAAGAGAAGGAAAAGGCCTTCTTCATGAAGGAACACGCGCGGCAGGCGGATCTTTCTAAGATGCCGACGCATCACACTCCAACCTTTCGGGGAAGCGGCGGAGGCTGGGTTTAGGGGGTTGGAGGTGTTTGAGGTTGCCGAGTCTGTCACCTTTCTGTAGCTCCTCGTCTGTGCTCAATCATTAACAAAGCTCGATCCGGATCCGGGGGTGTGCCGCAAGCCTGCTGCGCCTGTCCTTCCATGCGGAAGACCAAGTCCATCACGCTCGAGACCATGTCGGGATTTCGCTGCAAGTTGCGCATCGTCACTTTCGGCTGCATTTTCTTTGCCGCCGCATCGACGTCCTGGAGCGGGCTGGTGCTCGATTTGGCCTGGAGATTCACGCCGCGGCTTTGCGCGCACTGCGCCACCTGCCTCCGCGCCTGCTTGAATGCAGCGATGGTTCGGCGGCTGCGCTCTTGCTGGGAAAGCCGGGGCGCAAAGGGGTCGAGGTTTAAGATCAAGTTGCTGATTTCCAATTGCTGGGCGGCTTTTGTGTCTTTGGGATTTTGGATGAGGGCTTTTCCAAGGTAGCGGCGTGCTGCGGTGTAATTCGCTGTCTCAAAGGCCGCTTCTCCGGCTCCTGCCGCGGCGCCCGGGATGTCTGGTTTGAGCCTTAAGGCCGTTTGGAATTGCCGCAGGGCGCGGCGATAATCCTGCACCTGCAGAAACATATTGCCGGTCTGGGTGTGCAGGGAAGCGTCGGGAGGCAGATTGGCTTCGAGCGCGATGAGTTCAGACTCCGCCTGGGTTCGCTCCCCCTTGGACAAGAGAAACTGGCAGAGCTCCATGCGGGTCCTGCGGCGATGCGCCATGGTATTGTTCTCCCAGACGCCGTAAACGGCGTTGTGGTAATAACGAATAGCGTCTGGCACCTCGGAGCGGCGCGCGGCCAGGCGCGCCAATTCCAGATTGACGGTTCCGTTTCCGGGTTCGCGCGCCCAGAGGGTCCGGAGGTAAACTTCGGCTTCGTTTAGGCGGTTGGCCTCGACCAGGGCCTCGGCAAGTTGCAACTGGTAGGCGCTATTGTCGCGGGCATAGATCAGAGCGGTGTGAAAGGCGTCCACCGCATTGACGGGTTCATTAGCTTTGAGAGCTTCCACGCCCCTTTGGTACCAATGGCCTCCCAGCGCTTTTTGCGTGGCGTGATACCGGTTATTCACAAATCCGGTAACCGCAAAGAACACACCCAGCAGCAAGATGCTGAGCACCACCAAGGTTTCCCGTTCAAGTCTCCACAAAAAGCCCTTCGGCGCTGTGCACACCGGACATTCATTTTGTCCGCCTGGGATCAGTTGTCCACACCGCGGGCAAAGGCGGTCACCCTCTGGAAGCATCGTTTTTATTTCCACCCCGGGTTCAAGTCAATCGGGCGCGCCGCTGCAGGGCCTGGAACTCCGGAAAGGGACTCCGGCGGAGGCGGCGTTCATTCGGGAATCCCCGCCGCTTGGGCAAATTCAACCTCAGGCGGTTGCCATGTTGATTGCTGCGCGCGCAACGAAGGGTTTTTACAACCTCAACAATTCCAAACCCTATTACTTTACACCTTTCTACTAAATTAGCCCATAACCGCGCTTTCAAACAAATGCCCGTTCCGCGAATTTTCCAGCGCAGGCGCTAGAAGCGAAGCCGGACAGGTTCCTTTGCCGGGCTTGCTCAGGAAGTTTCCGTCCGGGATTTATCCTTGGGCTCGAGCGGGATGAAGTGCCTTTCCATCCACTCACGGCCTCGTGGAGATACGATGGCCACTATCTGGTCGCCGGACTTGAAGACCGACTGGGGATTCGGCAGCAGCACATCGCGGTCGCGCACCACGACCACAATTTCCAGGTTGTCCTCACCCGCTTCATCCGTGCACCGCTGAATGGGCTCGCCGAGAAAGCTGCTCTCCGCCCGCAGCTTGAAGGCCATAATCCGCCTGCCGCCGGGGAGCTCGACGGGAATCCCCGAGCGCAGCAGCGACATGACGTTCAGGCGGCCGAGGTCGGCGGAAGCGGGAACTTTGCGCTTCCCCAGCAGGTTTAAGCCCACCCGCAGGTATTCGACGTAGTGGGCGGGAGAATCGGCCCGGGTGGGAACCTGAGCCTCGTACATGCTCTGATACTTCAATTTGAGGAAGGAGGTGAGCCTCGTCTGCACCAAGTAGCTGACCAGCACCGCCAAGCTGGCAGCGCCCAGCAGCCGGTAGCCTCCCGTCATTTCCATGACCATCACCAGGGTGGCGATGGGAACCCGCGCCGCGCCCCCAAACACCGCCGCCATGCCCACCACGGCAAAGTCTGCGGAAGGCTGGTGGAAGATCGTGGCAATCAGACCGCCCAGCATGGCTCCGATGTAAAGGTTGGGCGCAAAAACGCCTCCCGAGCCTCCCGAGGCCACGGTGAGCGCGAAGGCCAGCATTTTTGCAAAGATCAAGATCAGGAGAAGCTTCAGCGCCAGATGGCCGTTGATGGCTTCTTGAATCCAGCCATAACCTCCGCCTAAAACCTGAGGGAGTTCCAGCGCCAGCAGGCCCACTCCCAGCGCACCGATGGCAGGTTTGATCTGGTTGGGGATGTGCAAGCGGCGGAAGGCGTCGCGCAATTCATAAAACGCGAAAGGCAACAGCGTTGCGATCAGTCCGCCGGCAACCCCCAGGGCTCCATACCAGACGTAATCCGGCGGGCCGGGCGAGGGGAGAGATTGCGGAACCTGGAAGAGCGGCTTCCAGCCGACAAAGGCCCCGTTAATTGCGTAAGCGATGATGGAGGCGATGAGGGCGTAGAGCAGCGCGTCTCCTTCAAACTCCAGGCTGCCGTAAAGCACTTCAATGGCGAAGAGCGCGGTGCCGATGGGAGACCGGAAAATTGCGGAGAGCGCTGCGCCCATTCCAATGATGACGAGCAGCCGGCGTTCCTCTTCAGAGCGGCCCCGCAGAGTGGCATAAACAGAACCGAACCCCGCGCCGATCAAGGCCGTGGGCCCCTCACGGCCTGCCGATCCGCCCGCCCCGATCGTGATGGCCGAAGCGAGCATTTTTAAAGGAGCGACGCGGGCGCGAATAAATCCTCCCGCGCGATGGAAGGATTTTACGGCGGTGTCCGTCCCGTGGCCTTCCGCTTCCGGAGCCCAGGTGTATACGATGAATCCGGAAATCAGCCCGCCCAGCACCACCACCGGGATCACCAGCCAGAGGCCGTGCGACCCAATCACCTGCTGAAGCATGCCTCCTTCGCCGGGTAATTTGGGCGCCTGATATCCCGCCATCCAGCCCAGAAAAAAACTGTCGCAAATGTGCAGCATCCAGGCAAACAGCACCGCGGCAAATCCGCCGACGACACCCATCAGGGCGCTGTCCAGGAGAAGCTGAGATTCACCTTCTTTTGCCACGGTGGTCTCCCTGTGAGGGGTTGGGTTCTAGGTTAAATCGGAACTGAGGCTTGGCGCTAAACCCACGTTGGCGGATTCAAGAGAATATTTCTTCAGGACCAGACCGTGCCCTGCCCGCGGGCACCGTGAACGCCGCCGGGCGGCGAACTTACTTATGGATGACGCCCCAAACCGAAATTAGAGCCTTTACTCTCTTCCAGCTTAGCACGCCGGGCTTGCTTGATGAAGGGAGGTGGCTCTTCTTAATTCTCGCACTTGGAATTCACCTCTTCTTTGTGTCCGGTCAGGTTTCCTCTCTAGCACCTCATGCCGGGGGCTCCGGGCGCCGATAGTCAGATTGAAACGACGTGGGAAAAGATCCTGCCGGGATGCGCGGATTCAAGGAGGAGTGATGTCTGCAACGAGCAAACTTCCGGAAGACCCCTGGCTAACAAGCAATGTGGAATCCGTAGCGCGGCGCCGGCCGCCACGCTGGAGAGAGTCCCGCCTTCCGCACTTGGCGCACGTCTTGGCCGCCCTTGCTGTGGGAATTCTGGCCGCCCACTTCCTGACGCTGGGCTCCGCGCTCGGGGTGGCCTGCGTTTTGATGATGGCGGCGGTGGCGCTGCCGCTTCTCGCCGCCCGTTTGCTCAAAGACCGGTTGCGTTCCCCAGCGGAGGAACCTTTGCGGTGCCGTGCGGCGTTTGAATATCGAGCCGATGAAGCGGGACCGGCGGACCATATTCCGGCTGCGCTCTTGATCCTCTCTTCGGACCTGCGAGTTTGTTTTGCCAATCGCGCCTGTTCCGATGTCACGCTACAAACCCCCCAGGAGATTCTGGGCTGGCGCCTGGAAGATGTGCTGCCTGCCGAAGGGCTGGAGGAGCAGGCCAAGGCTTTGCTCATGCGTTCCGGTACCGCCACGAGCTGCTCCTTTGCATCTTTTCCCGGCAGGTCTCCCCTTGAGCGCCGGCCTGTTTCCATCACCATGACGCGCATTCCACCTGTGGGCGGAGAGGACCGCATCCTCGTGCTGGTTGAGGACCTTCTCGATGCTTTTCCAACTTTTCAGTCACCTGTAGTGGAAGGGTACGTCTGCTGACCTCCGGCGGGGCCAGATTCCGAGCGGAAAGATCAGAGCTTGTCCCTGCAAAGGCGATTCTTGAAGTGTGCGAGGTTGCGATGGGCAAATTGCGGGCATGGACCTCTGTGACGCTTTTCCTGGCGCTGGCGGTGCCGGTGTTCGGCGGGGAGAAGGCGAAGAAGCCGCCACGCATTGAAAAGCTTTCCGCGGCCGTCTATCTTGCCGCGGAGTTTGACGCCGCAGCCACCTACCACCAACTCCGAAGTTGCGGCAGCGGATGCTACGAGGCAAACCCCCTGGTGCGGCCCATTGCCCGCAACCCCGGCATCTTTGTGGCGCTAGGCGCGAGCGCTTTTAGCGTGAACTACCTTGCCGGCAAATTGAAACAGGACGGCCATCCCCACTGGGCCAAGTTCCTGAAGATTGTAGCCATCGGCGCCCACGCTGGAGCCGCAGCGAAGGCCCTTTCGCTGCAACGCTAGCGTCTCCGTCACAGGGTCCTCTCCCTGAATCAATCTTGAAAATCCTAGCGCCACGCGCACTTGCTGCTAAAATCAGAGTGAAATTTCTATGAGGCAAAAGCGCGCTGTTGGAAAACCGAATCTGCCCGCGCCCGCCGTGGCGATTGGCTTCCGGCCGGAGTATCTGGATTTCCAAAGAGGTATCCACGTGGGTAACCTGGAAGATCACGAACGCATCACGCGGATTCTAAAGCTGGGCCTGGAAGCGCGCTACCGGCAGGCGTTTGTGACGGAGCGCTGGGGCCGCGGCGTCTACTGGCAGTGGATTGGCTATCTTCCCCGCTCGAACCGCGATGCCAAGCCCTTCTCCAACAAGGTCAGCTTCGGCTGCTCCAAGTTCTTTCTCTCCGTGGACACCGAGGAGCGGTTTTTTACTTGCGGTTTGCAGGTGGAGCGCGGCCACGTCTGCTCAGTGCGTGGCTATGAAGGTTCCAAACTGGGCCGGGATTGGGACTGGCACCGGCTGATTGTGGCGCTCAAGCCGCAGGGGCCTATGGAAAAGGAATTGAAGCGTTTAGTGCTTCGCGAAGGGTTCCAGATTCACGCGGGGAGCTGGGAGGCAGAGACCGTGCATTTCTCAAAGGCCAATTTCCCCGGTGTGGCGGCGATCAAAAGACAGCTTGCCAAGGCTCCGCCAGGCGACTGGGTCGGCTTCCAGCTCTACTATGCTATGGATGAGAAGGAAGTGCGCAATTCTAGCGGCCCCGACCTGGTCGGCGCCATGATGGCTGTTTTTGAAGAAGTTACCCCCGTCATGAACCTTTGCATGCAGATTGAACTAGCCTGAGACGCGCAGAACGCTTGGGCCGTGGTTCCAACGGCGCGCGCCGCTTGCATAACTCTCATTTTGTCTGTGGCTTTCCTCCCCGCGTTGAGCCTTGCCGCAGCAGGGTTCCATCCACCCCCTACGTTCAATATTGGGGCAATACCTTACTCGTGACCAGGTGATTCCTACTGCTCCAATCAGGGGCGGGACCACACGAATTGGGTGAATCACCCAATTGAGCGGGCTCCAATGAAACGTTACTCTTATAGCGGGTTAAATAGTGCGCGCCATGGGTTCCATACTGTCCGCTTTCTGAACAGCTTAGGGATTCTTTGTAGTCGCGCAGGGGAGGAACCATGCTGGAAACCTTGAAGAGGCTGTGGAAGGAAGAGGACGGGCAGGACCTGACAGAGTATGCCTTGCTTTTGGTCCTTATTTCGCTGGTTGCGGTTACCGCTGTGCAGGGGATGGGTTCCGCGGTGAGCGACACATTTTCAAACGCAGCCTCCAACTTAACAATCGCGACAAGTTAAACCGTCTTCAAGAAATATCTCAGATTATGAGCACAGGCTGGGCGTGATCTTCCGCTACGCAGATCGCGTCCTTGTGTTTTGATTGCCGGTAGCTTTCTTTTTCCTATGGGCTGCCACGGTTTGCTTTGCATGCTGTGGCTCGCGGGCTCTTACCCCCTTAGAACCCGTGGCGCAAGACCTGCGCCGTGGCTGCCCCCCACCGTTCCCGACATCCCGGACTCAACCTGCCACGCACGATTCTCTGTTGTTTCCACCTCGTCACCGGAATTTCACTTCGTCTTCATTCTCCCGTAATGCTCCGTCACTAAACTGATCTGGGTTCGACGAGCTCCCGGTCAATAGCAACAAATCAAAACTCAAAGATGTCCTCGCAGCGAGGACCAAGACGGAGGTGTGTGTTGAAGAAGGCAGCGAGCATGCACAAGGTGAAATTGGCGGTGATAACTCTGACGGCGTGCCTGTTGGCGAGCGGGCCTGCATTGAACGCCCAGGGGTCGGGCGGCACCGCGACGCCAATCAAATATTTGGTAGTTATCTTTCAGGAAAACGTTTCTTTCGACCACTACTTTGCAACCTATCCGAAGGCGGAGAATCTTCCAGGAGAGCCGCGATTCATTCCAGAAAAGAATCCGAACGAATTAACTCCCACGGTGAACGGACTGACGGAAGGCGGAAATCTTCTTACCGCGAATCCCAACTCCACGCAGCCGTTCCGCTTGGACCGTACGCAAAACTACACCTGCGACCAGGATCATGATTACACGCCGGAACAACTGGCATTTGATGCCGGACTCATGGACAAATTCCCGGAGAACACCGGGTCGGCCAGCGGCTGTCCAGACTACGGCAAGGGGACTGGGTTGGTGATGGGCTATTACGATGGCAACACGGTGACGGCGCTGTGGAATTACGCCCAGCATTTTGCGATGAGCGACAACTCCTACGGCACGACTTTCGGGCCCTCCACGCCCGGCGCGCTCAACCTTGCCGCCGGCCTGACGGCGCCCGTGGACTTTGCTCACACCACCGGCTCACTGACAGAAGACGTGGACGGCCAGAGCGTTATCGGTGACGCGGACCCTTATTACGACGATTGCGGAAGCCCCACTCAGGTTTCGTTGACCAGTCAAAACATCGGTAACTTACTGAACGCGGCAGGCATCTCCTGGGGTTGGTTTGAGGGTGGATTCCGCCCCAGCATTCCCTGGGCCGGCGGCAGCAGCAAAGCCGTTTGCGGCGCAACCAGCACAAACCTGAGCGGAGCGGTGGTATCCGATTACAGCGCTCATCACGAGCCGTTCCAGTACTACGCTTCCACCTCCAACCCTCATCACCTGCCGCCCACCTCCATTGCCATGATCGGATATACCGACCAGGCCAACCATCAGTACGACCTGACGGATTTCTGGGCAGCCGCTCAGTCCGGACATCTGCCCGCGGTGAGCTTTCTGAAGGCTAAAAAGTCTCAGGATGGCCACGCCGGCTATTCTTCTCCGCTCGATGAGCAGGTCTTCATCGTCAAAACCATCAATGCACTCGAACGGCTTCCGCAATGGAAAAACATGGCCGTAGTGATCTCCTATGACGATTCGGACGGCTGGTATGACCACGTTATGCCGCCCATCGTGAACCAATCCAACACCACCGAAGACGCTTCGACGGGTCCGGAAAGCTGCGGCGCGGGACTCAGCCCTCTCGGCGGTTACCAGGGACGTTGCGGATATGGTCCGCGGCTGCCCTTCCTGGTCATTTCGCCGATGGCCAAAGTCAATTTTGTGGACCACTCGATCACCGATCAGTCGTCCATCATCCGGTTTATCGAAGACAACTGGCTGGGCGGGGAACGAATCGGCGACGGTTCGTTTGACGCCAAGGCGGGCTCACTGATGAACTTCTTCGACTTCGGGCCCGGAAGGCACAGGCGGAGGCTCTTTCTGGATCCGTTGACCGGACTGGTGAGGTAACCAAACACCGGTCGGAACGCGCTTCGCAGGTGTGTCCTGGCAGGAGCTAACCCTTGGGGTTCCGCCACGTCCCCTACTCGTGGCGAGAACCTACGGGTGCAAGGGTTGGCCCTGCCGGGGCATTCTTAAACCAGTCCCGGCGCCAATCCGTTCGTGCCACGGTCAATCGGTTTTTAATTGGCCGTGGCTTTGTTTTGCATTCAAGGTTCCGGGGCGGGGAGAGCGCCCGGTGCGGTTAGCTTTTTTCAATCTCATACCAGCGGGCTTGCTGCGTACGGACGCGGCCTTCCAAAGGAACGCGGGAAGTCTCCCGGCAGCGGCGTCCGCCAGGTGCAGAACGCATGGGCCCTCCCCAATAATTCGGCGAGCTTTTGATGGAAAGGTCCAGGGTGACCAGAATCAGCCGCATGGTTTCATCCTTTTCGTAGTCGAGGATGGCGTTGGGCGCATAGGCGGTGGGGTCGGGTCGTTCATCGCCCGCTTGGTTGCCGCCCGAATCCCAAACGTTCGCTGGGTTGTCGCGGCTGCTGACGGCTAGGAAGAGGCAGTTGTCCGCCGAGCGCGCGTGCATGATTTCCGTGTAATACCCTTCATTTGGCAGCAGGGCCAGTTCCGCGCCTTTCAGCGCCAGCAACTGCGAGGTTTCCGGAAACCAACTGTCGTAGCAGGTGATGATTCCGATCTTTCCTACGTCGGTGTCAAACACCGGCAAGGCTGTGCCGG
>JBJKQF010000336.1:0-3630 GCA_046705545.1 Terriglobia bacterium | reverse complement strand
GGGCTGCTGATGCCATCATGGAAGGGCGCCAGCTGGCTATTGAAAAGCAGATGGAAGAAGAAAAAATTGCGGCGGAGAGGGCTGCTGAGGATCTGGAGGCGCAGCGTCAGGCTGAAGCGATCGCCGCCGGTGAGCTTGAGGCGCTCGCTCCGGAAGAAGGGTATCAGCCTGAGGAAGGCTTCGAGGAAGCTGCCGCCGAACCGGAAGCCGTGGATCCCTCGGTGGTGGAGGCCGCACAGGAAATTGCCGATGGGCGGGTTCGGGTGCCGAAAAAGCGAAGGCTACCCAACAAGCCGCACGGCCGCCGGTCCGAGGACGGCGAGGAAAGTGACGGAGGCTTTGATCGGGCAAGGTCTTAGGGGTTGAAGTCAGCGAGGTTCGCTGCGCAACGGTAGGCGGGCTCGGTAACTCTGCCTACCTTTTTCGTGTCTGGAGGGTGTGAGGATCAGGATGGCCGTTTCACTGGATGCAGTTAAGAAGCTACGCGAAATGAGTAGCGCACCGATGATGGAGTGCAAGAAGGCGCTGGAGGAAGCGGGGGGAGACCTGGAGCAGGCCTTTACCGTTTTGCGAAAGCGCGGCCAGGCGTCGGCCGCCAAGAAGGCGAGCCGCACCGCGAGCGAGGGCTTGGTCGGATCTTATATCCACGCCGGCGGGAAGATCGGCGTGATCATTGAAGTCAACTGCGAATCGGACTTTGTGGCTCGCAACCCGGAATTTCAGCAACTGGTCCACGACATCGCGATGCAAATCTGCGCGACGGACCCGCGCTACATTCGCAAGGAAGACGTCACCCCGGAACTGCTGGAACGCGAGCGGGAGGTTCTGCGGGCTCAGACGGCCGCGAGTGGCAAGCCAGAAAATATTGTGACGCGCATCGTGGAAGGCCGGTTGGAAAAGTTCTACGAAGAGAACTGCCTGTACGAGCAGCACTTCATCAAGGACAGCGCCGGCAATCTGACGATAGGTGAGCTGATCGCCTCCAAGGTGGCCAAGTTTGGAGAGAACATCCTGGTGCGGCGCTTTGCGCGTTTCAAGGTAGGGGAAGGAATCGGGAAACCCGGGAACGACGGAGCTGCGAGTTGAAGCTTTGGCCTGAAATCGGGCGAGAGATCCGAATCACGCCATGAGTAAGCCTGCCTTTCGACGTATTCTTCTTAAGCTGAGCGGGGAAGCCCTTATGGGTTCCCAAGGCTTTGGCGTGGACCCGGCCGTTGCGGCGCGGATCGCCTCTGAAGTGAACGAGGTCCGCGAAATGGGCGTGCAGGTCGCCATCGTCGTTGGGGGCGGGAACTTTATCCGCGGCGTGGCCGCTGCGCAAGTCGGTGTTGACCGCGTGGTGGCGGACCACATGGGCATGCTGGCCACCATTATTAACGGCTTGGCGCTGCAAGACGCTCTGGAAAAAGCAGGCTCGTTTACAAGGGTTGTAACGGCGCTGGAAATCCGGGAAATCGCCGAGCCTTTTATACGGCGCCGGGCTGTCCGGCACCTGGAGAAGGGCCGCGTGGTGGTTCTTGCGGCCGGGACAGGCAATCCCTATTTTTCGACGGACACCGCAGCTGCGCTGCGGGCAATGGAAATCAAGGCGGATGTTATCCTGAAGGCCACGAAGGTGAATGGGGTTTACGACGCGGATCCCGTAAAGGTGGCGGATGCCAAGATGATTTCCAAGATCAATTACCTGGACGTGCTTTCCCGTGGACTTGCGGTGATGGATACGACGGCGGTTTCGCTCTGCATGGACAACCGTCTGCCCATCATCGTCTTCAATCTGACGGTACCGGGCAATTTGAAGCGTGTGGTGATGGGAGAGTCGATCGGCTCTCTCGTGACTGCCGGAGACGCCCGGTAAAGGTTGTTGCCATGATTAAAGAGACGGTGGAAAAGACCAAGGTGAGGATGAAGAAGGCGACGGAGGATCTGAGGCAGGAGCTTGCGACAATTCGGACCGGGCGCGCATCCGTTACCCTTTTCGATCACCTGAGGGTTGATTACTACGGAGTTCCTACACCTCTGAGCCAGGTGGCGACCCTCGGAACTCCGGAGCCTACGCTTGTAACCATGCAGCCGTGGGATCCCTCAATGCTGGCGGTGCTTGAGAAGGTGATTCGGACTTCCGATCTGGGGCTGAACCCCGTGAACGACGGAAAGGTCCTGCGAGTGCCGATCCCTCCGCTTACTGAAGAGAGGCGCAAGGAGCTGGCGAAGCATGTTCATAAGGTTCTGGAGAATCACCGCACCGCTGTCCGGAATATTCGCCGCGACGCCAACGATGATCTGAAGCGGCTGTTGAAGGATAAGAAGATTTCTGAGGATGACGAGAAGCGGGGCCTGGACGAAATCCAGAAGCTAACCGACGAGTTCATGAAAAAGCTGGAAGAGCAGGGGAAGAGCAAGGAAGTGGAGATTTTGGGCGCTCACTAAGCGCATTTTTCGGATTGATTTCTTGACACTTCCCGTAATGCTTTGGTACATTTAGAAGGTTTCGAGCGTAGAGCTGGTTTCTACAGGGTGTGGATAGCGACTGCGGAAGTTTCGAGGGCGCTCCACACGGAGAGAGGAAGATGCCCACATTCAACCAATTGGTTCGCCGCGGTCGCCGGATGCAGCGGTACAAAACATCCAGCCCGGCGCTCCAGAACTCGCCGCAAAAGCGGGGTGTGTGCATCCGAGTTTATACCCAGACGCCTAAGAAGCCGAACTCGGCTTTGCGGAAGGTTGCCCGCGTTCGCCTGACCAACGGATTTGAGGTCACGACTTATATTCCTGGAGTCGGTCACAATCTTCAGGAGCACTCGATTGTTCTGATCCGGGGTGGTCGCGTCAAAGATCTGCCGGGAGTTCGCTATCACGTGATTCGTGGGACTCTGGATTCTGCGGGAGTGAGCGACCGGCGTCAGGGGCGATCCAAATATGGGGCCAAGCGCCCCAAGGCTTCCTGAGCGTTTCCGTGCGGGAAGGGTTGAAGGGAATGCGAAGGAGAACGAAGAAACGGTATGCCGCGTAAAGGTTATGTTGAACATCGAGTCGTTGGCTCGGATCCTGTGCACGGGAATGAACTCGTGCAGAAGCTTGTCAACTGTGTCATGTACGACGGCAAGCGGTCTACGGCGCAACAGATTGTTTACGGCGCGCTGGAGCTGATTCGGCAGCGTTCGAACGACGACCCTCTGAAGGTTTTCAAGAAGGCTTTGGATAACGTCAGGCCCACGCTGGAAGTTAAGACTCGGCGCGTGGGTGGCGCCAACTATCAGGTGCCGGTTGAAGTGAACCACAAGCGGCAGACGTCGCTGAGCATCCGCTGGATTATCAATTACGCGCGGGCTCGCGGCGAGAAGTCGATGATGGAAAAGCTGACCGGAGAGCTCATGGACGCTTCGAATCATCGCGGCGGCGCTGTCAAGAAGCGCGAAGACACGCACCGCATGGCCGAAGCCAACAAGGCTTTTGCTCATTACCGCTGGTAACCCCGGATAACAGGGGTCAACATGGACAGGACGGGATGTGATTCGCCCTCGAATCGCGATCCGTCTTGTGGGTCGTGTCCAGCGACCCTCAATGTCAACTGGATCCATGAGAAAGGCGTGATCCTCTCCCTACTGGAGAGGGATCAGCAGGGACTTTTGT
>JBJKQF010000335.1:0-4392 GCA_046705545.1 Terriglobia bacterium | reverse complement strand
CCACTGCATCTGCTGCGAAACCACGCGTCCCTGGACGATGGCGCTGGAAGCCTGGGAAAGCTGGCTGAGGGTCATCCGCACCAGCGTGGTGGCCCCAGCCGGCAGGGACGCAAATGCAGCCGCCACGGTCATGCTTAAGACTAGAATGCGAGATCTCATAATGTTAACTCATGGGGTAATCTTCAATCCGCCGGGAAACGATGCCAGTTCACCGCCGGAATTGGTGACCACAATGTTCCTTGGCCCGAGCGCCGCCGTGGGGCTGACCACAATCTGGAAATACACCACGGGCGTGCCGTCGGATGCGGCTTGAAAGTTCAGGGCAGATGGCTGCGTAACCACAATATCGCTTCCGCTGATTGCGTAACTCGTACCTGCCACAATGCCGTAACCGGCGATAAAGAAATTTACCGTCTGCCCGCCCAATTGGCTTCTGGAAATTTCCGTTCCGGTCACTCGCGCTGTGCAGGTGAGGCCGGTGCCGCTTGACTGGCATTGTCCCGCGGCAAGAATGGAAAGGCCTGAAAGCGCCACCGTCGCCGAAGCTGATTTGGAGGTGTCCGCCTGGCTGGTTGCCGTCACGGTCACGGAATTGACAGGGTTCAGCTCCGGGACCGCGACGTTCACGGGAGAAGGAGAGGAAATCTGTCCGGCGGTCACCAAAACCGG
The DNA here is from genome assembly GCA_046705545.1 of Terriglobia bacterium. Taxonomy (GTDB): domain Bacteria; phylum Acidobacteriota; class Terriglobia; order UBA7540; family UBA7540; genus JAMCXS01. The sequence continues at coordinate 3,723 of JBJKQF010000335.1, read as the reverse complement.
CTGCGGGACGGCCGGGGCGCTCGCGGAGGTCGCAGTCGGCGCGGTGTACAGCCCCGCGCTTGAAATCGTGCCGACGTTGCTGGTCCCGCCGGAGCCATCCGTGACGCTCCAGGTCACCGCCGTGTTGGTGGAGCCAGTCACCAAGCCCGTAAACTGCTCCGTGCCGCCGAATCCCACCGTGGCGCTGAGGGGTGAAATCGCAATGGTGACACCGGAGGATGGGGGAGGCGTCGTGCCTCCGGTCGTGCTCCCGCCTCCGCCGCAACTTCCGGCAAGAATCGCCAGAAGTGCGCAGGCACCTGCTAAGGAACTCCTTCCAATTCTCATGGAATTGGAGCGCTCCAATCTCACCTTGGGAAGTTCAATTTATCGCCCCGCTTCCCGTCTTCCTTAAAGATGCTTCTATCCTGCCCGTGGATGCTGCTATTGGTTGGAACCGCCGCCGAAAATCGAGCTCGGCTGAGGGTTCGAGTTTGGGTTGAATTGCGGTGATTGGCTTGTGGGAGCCGATGTCCCTTGCTCTGCGGCCGGCACCCCACCCATGGCCCCCACCGCCGGGCCCCCCGGAGCGCCCGGAACGCCCAAAAATTCCCACTTATCATAGTGCGTGCGCCCCTCAAAAACCTTGATGGACGTTTTCGTGCTGGTACTGGCCACGCCCACGATGTAAGCGCCGATCAACTGGTTCTGGTCTCCGAACATCGAACTGCCTTGTCCTTGCTGCCCGCTCTCCTGGCCTGAAGAAAACCCCTGTGTCCCCTGGCCGCCGGAAAGCGAAAATCCGCCACCGCCCGCCGCACTCTCGCCGGAAGCCGTTCCCTGCGCGCGCTCTCCCGTTGTGGGAGTGTTGGTCTGGGAGCCCTCGCCCTTCGAATTTTTCTGCTGTCCCGTAGAGCCCAAGAGCTTGGAGTCCAGAATGACGCCGTTGGCTGAAGCGTGGATGAAACGCCATTTCCCGCTCTTGGTCATCGGGTCGCGATAGGCGTGCCGCAAGAAACTCATGTTGTCCGTGTGAAGCAATTCCTTGACGGAGGTGGGGTAGCGGTTGAATTGCTGATGGAAAAGCGCGATGGCCCGCGCGTACTGCTGGCCGCGGAAGATAAGCTCCTCCTCGCGCTGGCGCTGGCCTTCCACATAGACGTTGGGCAGCGCCGCGGTTAACGAGATCAGCAGAATCGTCGCCATCATCATGACGATGAGCAGCACATAACCGTTTTTGCGCGGCGCCAGCCGGCCACCCGCCATCCCCGGTTTATTGCACTTTCGGGATGGGCAGCTGGACGCTTTGCCCGGAACTTTCATCTTGAACCTCGACGACCGACGGCGTAATACGGGCAATCACAAAATGCCCCATCACTACATTGCCCCGGTGAACAATATAAACCTGATCGGCGTCCGTCAAATAAGCTTCTCCCCCCAGGCTCTGGCGCAGAGAGTAACCAATCGCCCGCAGGGAGTTTTGCATCGGAGGAGGACCCGCACTTCCTCCCACGCCGCCCGCGCCACCCGGCCTGCCGCCGATTCCCCCTCGGACGTTTTTCGGAGGGGGCGGCGCGGCAAAATCGAAGGGGTCACGCAGATTGCCGGGCAGCGGCCGCGCGACATATTTCTTGAGCGCCTGGAGATCCAGATTGGGGTCCGTGCTGGCGAGTTTATCAGCCGTTTTGGCCGTCTTGTTGGACGCGCCGGAAGGCCCCTTCGCGGCTTCCTGCTCGCGCGCGGCTTCCACGGGGCTGCCGCTGATTTCAGAAATCAATTTGAAGGCCAGAAAAATACACACCACGCCCAAAGCGATGCTGCCGAACTTTTCGAGCTTGCGGCGAGACTTCATGGCGTTAGGTAGAGCTCCGCTCCTACCTTCAGGGAAATAATGTTTCCCTGGCTGGTTGAGAAGGTAAAGTCCTTGAGCAAAATAAGCTGGGGGGCCGATTCCAGGATGTGCGCAAATTGCAGCAAGTTCTTGTACGGTCCTTCTACCGCCACATCAACCCTCAGCCGCTCAAGCGGCTCATCCTTCTCTGAGGTTAGTTTATAACTGACGTTGTCCAATTGCACCTTAGACTCTGTGGTGAAAACCCGAATCAGGCGGATCGCCTCTGAGAAGGCATGCTGGCGCGTGGGCACATGGTCGCTCAGGTAGGTCTTCAACTCTTGATCGGCCTGCGGCAGGTCATCCCGGAACTTGACGAGCTGGGCCACGCGCAGCTGGCGCAACTCGGATTCCTGCATCACGCGATCGTAGGAGCTTTCGGCTTCCGCCCGCCGGGCGTGCAAAGGGCGGACGGCCGCAAAGTACACCACCACGTCCAAAACCACCAACCCTATGGCAGCCCGTTCCAAAAGACGAATAATTTCCTTGCGGCGCCTTTTCTTCATCGTTGCTGCTGCTCCACCGGCAGGCCGGCCGTAACGTACCGCGCCGTGCAAGTCAGGGCGACCTGCTCAGGACCGCCCCTCTCTCCTCCCTGGAACCCCTGGTTCCGGATCGTCACGTTGCTGAAATCCTTGGAGTCTTCCAGGTTGCTGAGAAAGGATTCCACGGCTTCTTCACTCTTGCCCATCACCGCAAAGCGAACCTCCGGGTGGGTCTCCGTGCCCGCCAAACCCAGGCCGTTCAGCTTGACGTTCATCGGCAGCAGCTTGCTCACTTTGACGGTAAGTTCCGTCAGGGAAAACTGCCTTTCGTTGATCAAATGATTCACGAATTCGGTTTCGCGAATCATCTTCCGCAACTTCGGCTGGGTAAGCTGGAGACGGAGTTCGGCCTCCTGGGATCGCAAGCGCGCGTCCTTGGCCTGGACCTCCGCAAGCGACCGGTGAATTTGCTGCGTACGGCGGAAATCCCGGACGGCGCCGGCCGCCAGATAAACGAAGATCAGCAGCGCCACAGCAAAAGTGGGTGCAGCCCAGGCGAGAGCGTAGCGCTCGCGGCGGCTGGGAGAAATGGCAAGATTCAGGTAAACTTTCATGCGTTTCTAGCTTGCGTTGGCCAACAACCCGGCAAGCGGGGCGCCAAAATATTGGAGCAGCTCCGTTTGCTCGGTGGAAAAGCCGCTCGCGGCGGCATCCGCGGCATTCAGGGGCTGGACTTCCCGCCCGATGGCGCGGGCCAACTCGGAGGTCCACTCCTCGGGCACGGGCGGGCGCACGCAGAGAGAAACGCGACCGATTTCCAGCTTCAGGTGGTCTTGAGCGCCAGCCAGCATGCGAGCTGCTTCCTGGCTGACCACCCGCAGGCATTCCCCGGGAGAAGTCCAGCGCAAGGACTGGCTCCTCCAGAGCCGGAGTCGCCCCCCGGCCAATTCCAAAGCCGTCAGCCCTCCCGGCCAGATGTGCAGCAGGAGCTCGCCCTGCTCACTCTCCGCGTTCAGCAGCGGCAGCAGCGCCAGGCTCGCCGGCAGGACAACCTTGACCTCACCGTTTAGGGCCTCCAGAATCGACTCGTATCCCGCCACCACGGAATTCCGGGCGGCCAGCGCCAAGACCTCAACCCGCCCCTCCTCCTGATGCGTTACTTCAAAGCTCAAGCGAGCCTCTTCCGACGGGAAAGGAAGCAGCGGCTTCAATTTCCATCGAACGAGGGCTTCCTGGTCCCTGGCATCCGCGGGCAAAGTCTCAAACTCCAGGATACTGACCCGCACCAAGGGGTCAGGCAGCAACAAAGCGAGAGGACCTCTCGCGCTTCCCAGCGCTGCCTCCATGCCCTGCAGCGTTGTAAGGAGT
>JBJKQF010000334.1:0-18798 GCA_046705545.1 Terriglobia bacterium | reverse complement strand
GTACCTGCCCTTGGGCGTCGGTGTGGTCATTCCTCCCTGGAACTTCCCCCTGGCCATCCTGGCCGGCATGACGACGGCCTCCATCGTGGCCGGCAACACTGTGGTGTTGATGCCGTCAAGCGACTCTCCCACTATAGCTTTCAAGTTCTGTGCGGCGCTGGAGGAAGCTGGCCTGCCGCCGGGCGTGGTGAATTTTCTGTCTGGCCCCGGGAGCACCGTCGGCAACTCGCTGGTGGAGCACCAGCGCACGCGCTTTGTGGCCTTCACAGGATCGAAGGAAGTGGGACTGCACATCAACGAGCTGGCGGCCAAGCCCCGGCTGGGCCAGATCTGGATCAAGCGCGTCATCGCGGAGATGGGCGGCAAGGATTCGATTATTGTGGACAGCGAAACGGATTTGGACGCCGCCGCGGAAGGCGTAGCGGCTTCCGCCTTCGGCTACCAGGGCCAGAAGTGCTCAGCCTGTTCCCGGGCCATCGTGGTCGAGTCGGTGTACGAGACCTTTCTTGAGAAACTGAAAGCGCAAGTCGGCAAGATCAAAGTTGGGGCGCCCGCGGACCCGGAAGTTTACATGGGTCCCGTGATCAATGAGCGGGCCAAGGAATCGATTCTTCGCTACATCAAAATCGGGAAGGCAGAGGGACGATTGCTCGCGGGCGGGAAAGCCATTTTGGGAAGAGGATTTTTTGTCGCCCCCACGGTTATTGCCGATGTGCCGCCCAAGGCGCGCCTGGCGCAGGAAGAGATTTTTGGGCCGGTTCTGGCGGTAATCAAGGCGCGCGATTTTGACGAGGCTCTGGAGATTGCCAACAACACCGAATACGGGCTGACAGGCGCCGTCTATTCCAAGAATCGAGCCAAGCTCGAAAAAGCCGGAGAGCGCTTTCACGCTGGCAATCTCTATTTCAATCGCAAGTGCACGGGCGCCCTGGTGGGCGGCCATCCTTTCGGCGGATTCAACATGTCCGGGACAGACTCCAAAGCGGGCGGCCGGGATTATCTGCTGCTCTTCACCCAGGCCAAGGTGATCTCAGAGAAATTAGGGGGTTGAGTGGGGCGCAATGACATAAAGCTGTGGATTGAAGCCTGCGCCTTCAGGACCGGGCCGCGGCAAGAGGCTTATCTCCCGACTCCTACTGCGCTCCCGTTCAGTCGATGCCGAATGGCCAAACGTCGATGTTGAGTTTTTTCCCTATCAACTCCCCGAGCGCATATTCCCCCGGAGGGAGAGGCTGGGCAGGCTTCAGCTCGTAGAGGCCGGCGGCCAAGCGCGTCCGGATCAGCGGCAAATCCTCCCTCACTTCGCCGGACTTTCCCACGCCGATCCCGGAACGAATCTTTTCCAGAACTCTCGAGTTCTTGCGCTGCTTAAGGGGAAGCAACTGGGCGGTTGCCGCCCAAGCATCGGAGTCTTGGACAAAGAAGCGAGGCTGCGGATTGGAAATCCGGATAGCGCCTTTCACGCCGGGCAGGACAATGAGCGTTTGCTTCTTCAACAGCGGCGCCGGCATCAGCAAGGAGACTGCGGCGCGTTTCTTGTCCGTGGTCGTCTCCCCGGGCAACTGGATTAGGTGAATGACTCGCGTTCCGTCAAAAGCGTAGACGCCAGGCGCGGTAGGCAGGCGGATGCCTTTCTGGATTTCATAGCCGGTATTCTGCGCAGCCTGGAAGCGTTCGCTCTCAAGCTTGCGGGCTTGCTCCAGTTGCTCTTTCTGCTGAACCTTCTCCTCGGACTTGGCGTTCTGGGTCGCCTTAAAATCCACCAGCGAGGCTGGAATCTCTTCCCACTCGGAGCGTTCCAGGCTGTAGTAACGCACGCGGTCGCCTTCCACTTTGTAGCTCTTCACAAGCTGGAAAGATCCGTTCTTGAGATACAGCTTGATTCCAACTGCCAAGAGCAGCGGTGCCGTCAGGAGACTCACAAAAACCAGCGCACCCGCAGTCCACAAAAACCTTCGCATCGTTCCTTACCTCTTTCTGCTTAGATGTTAGCCCTCCTCGAGGCGTCGTATCAACCACCTGGTCCACCCCGCCGGGCAGTTAGAGACTTTCAGCGTGGTGGGTCCTGGAAATTGGGCTGTTTCAATGGGATTGGCGGCAATTAGACAAATAAATTGGGTGAAGTAATTGGTTTGAATATAGTCTTCCACCCTTTGCCAGTATTGTTATCTCCAGCTTCGTCCGATAAGCTGCTGTGCACGTTCCGGGTTTGATTCCGGAGCGCTTGTCGGGGCAAGGTCTTCTTTCGCCGGTAAAAACAACAACAGGTACGCAAGCGCCGCCTTAGGATCAGGCTGCGCCGCGGACTCCGGGCATAAGTGTTCTCGCTTGTTTCGTCAAGCGCAGAGCCGCAGTATTGCCCTATTTCAACGCAAGAGGAGAGAGAAGAACGTGATGATTCGAGTTGAGAATAGCAAGCAGGTTAACAGTGGAGTTCGTCGACGGATTCGGACATTTCTATTTCTATTTGCCATTGTCGGGGGCGTTGCGTGCTTAGCCCCTCAAGCACGGGCGCAGGGCTGCATCATTGCGCATTCGTTCGGACAAGTCGGGGGGCCCACCAACCAGGGCGGCTATCTCCAGCCGCACCATTGGGAGCTGACAATTGGCTACCGGCACCAATATTCATTTCGGCACTACGTCGGATCCGCGTATCAGGCCTACCGTGAGGTGGAAGGTACCAATGTTCGCAACCGGATCAACCTGGCGTCCGCCGACCTCACCTACCAAATCACGCGCCGTTGGAGCGTGGACGTTAACGTCCCGTTTGAATTTGCCAGTCGGCACGCCTTCAATTCTTCCTCCGGACACATCACGGACCAGGGAACATCCGGAATGGGCGATATTTCCGCCGCCATTCATCGGTGGATGTGGGATCCGAAGGACAACCCCCATCATAATATCGAGTTGGGCATCGGCCTGGAATTTCCAACCGGCCAGGATGCCATTGTGAACCGGTATAGCACGGCGGTAGGCGCGGCACCAACGGACAATATCGCCGACTACTCGATCCAGCCCGGCATTGGCGTCTGGGGCATTCCGTTTTCCTGGGCTTCTTTCCAAACCTTGGGTCCGCAGGTCCAGGTCTATTTCAACGGAAGCTATTTGGCAACGTTGCAGGAATCCAACGGCGTGCCAACGGGCCACTCGAGTCCGCTGACGGCTTTTGTTTCGCCGGGAGATGAATATCTCCTGCAGGCCGGGGTGACCTATTCCTTCAAAAGTATCCGCGGCCTTTCGCTCCTCTTTGGGCCGCGGGACGAGGGAGTTCGTTCCCATGACTTGTTCACCAACAACATCGGCTGGCGGCGTCCTGGCTTTGCCGTTTCGCTGGAGCCCGGCTTCCAGTACTTGTTCCACAACGGGCACGATCTGATTACCGCCAGCATTGCTCGAGCGCTCTACCGCAACCGAACGCGAAGCGTGCCCGACATAATCGGCGGCGGACATGGTGACGCCGCCTTTGCGGATTACGTGTGGCTGGCCAGCTTAGTGCACCGATTCTAGCCGTTCGCCGGAGTGGAGCACGGGGAAAGTAGGGCCGTGCTACACTCCGCACCGGAACCAATGAATACCTGGCAGAGGCAGGCATCGATTATCCTCTGAGCTTTCTCAAAGGACTGGTCATGACCTTCGGACCGCGCTACGAGGGTGTTCCGGTGCGCGACCTTTTTGGGAAGAGCTACGGCTTCCGGCGGCCCGGTTTTGCGGTATCCCTTGAGCCGGGCCTGATCTATGCCCACGGAAGGAGCATGTACACGATCGGTATTGCCAAGGCCCTCTACCGTACTCGCGAACGGAGCGTCCCGGACATTGACAACGGGATTCATGGCGACGCTGCGTTTGCTGACTACATCTGGCTGGCGAGTTATACTTATCGGTTCTAATGTTGGGGCGTCCATTCCGGACAATACTTCGCAAAGCCAGATTCAACTCTTTCCTGCGGTTGAGTCTGATCATGGCGGCGGCTCTTGCCGTCGCCGCCACAGCACAAGCCCGGCCGTTCGCCCGAACCTCCGCGGCGGAAAACCCCGGCGTTTCCTCAGCCGGACGGAACCATTTGGCGCTCGAAAAGAGCCCGTATCTGCTGGAACACGCTCATGACCCGGTGGACTGGTATCCGTGGAGCCAACAAGCTTTCGAGCGCGCGAAACGCGAAAACAAACTAATTTTCCTCTCCATCGGATATTCGGCCTGCCATTGGTGCCACGTGATGCAGCGGGAAGACTTTGAAAACCCGCAAGTGGCAGGACTGCTCAATCGGTTTTTCATCCCCATCCTGGTGGACCGGGAAGAGCGCCCGGACATCGATAACCAATATATGGCCGTGTGTGAGATGCTGACCGGATCGGGAGGCTGGCCACTCATCGTCATCATGACGCCGGACCGTCAGCCATTTTTCGCCTCCAGCTACCTTCCTCCGGAAAGTGCGGGCGGACGCCAGGGAATGCTCGAACTGCTGCCTGAGATTGAACGAAACTGGGAATCCAATCCCGGGAAGATCCTGGAGAACGGAAGGAAGTTGAGCGGCCTGCTCGCGCACGCACTCGTTCAGGATGCGCCCGGAGACATGCCGGGCAGGGCCACCCTAAAAACGGCGTACGAACGGCTCGCCTCAAGATTTGACGGCCACCACGGCGGATTTGGCGACGCTCCGAAATTTCCACCCTCGCTGGACATCCTCTTTCTTCTTCGCTATTGGAAAAGAAGCGGGGACGCCGAAGCGCTCAAGATGGTTGAAAAGACTCTTGACGCCATGCGGGAAGGGGGAATTTTCGATCAGGTCGGATTCGGTTTTCACCGGTACTCGACCGACGCCGCCTGGCATGTGCCGCATTTTGAAAAAATGCTCTACGACCAAGCGTTAATCGCCCTGGCCTATACGGAAGCTTACCAGGCGACTGGCCAGCAACGTTTCAAGAGAACGGCGCAGGAGATTCTTGCCTATGTGCAGCGGGAACTGACTTCTCCTGAAAGGGCTTTCTACGACGCTGAGGATGCGGATTCCGCCGGTGGAGAAGGCGCGTTCTACCTTTGGACAGAAGAGCAGATCAAGCAGGTCCTAAGTCCTCAGCAAGCTGAACTGGCTCTCAGGGTTTTTGTTATCCGGAAAAAAGGGAACTATTCGGCTGGAGAGCCCGGCGAAAACATTCTCTATTTTCGCGCTCCGGCCAATCACCTTGCCGCAGAGCTAAAGATCACTCCTGGGCAATTGCGGCAACGCCTTGAGGCGGCGCGGGAGAAGCTCTTTGTGGCCCGGCAGAAGCGTGCTCGCCCCCGCAAAGATACAAAAATTCTCGCCTCCTGGAATGGGCTGATGATTGCCGCGCTGGGCAAAGCGGCGCAAGCCTTTGGAGACCCTCAATACGCGAAAGAAGGAGAGCGTGCTGCCAGCTTCATTCTCAAAAACCTCCGCGGCCCCGACGGAAGGCTCCTTCACAGCTACGCGAATGGAATCGCGGCTGTGCCCGCAAATCTTGACGACTACGCCTTCCTCACCTGGGGTCTGATTGAGCTTTACGAGGCAACTTTCCGGCCGCGTTACCTTCAGGCGGCGCTCGACTTGACCTCCCAAATGGTCCAGCACTTTTGGGACAAGCAGAACGGGGGTTTCTTTTTTACAGCAGACGACGACCGGACCGATCTGGTGCGAGAGAAGAACATGGACGATGCCGATCTGCCCTCGGGAAATTCTGTTGCCGCGGCTGATTTGCTCCGTCTGGGGGACATGACCGACAACACCATGCTGGAGAAGAAGGGAACCGCGACGGAACGCGCCTTTGCGGGATTGATCCAAAAGGCTCCCGCGGACTACCCTGCCGCCCTGGCCGCCGTGGACTTCCGCCTAGGGCCTTCTTATGAAGTTGTGATCGCCGGCGACTCCCGCGCTCCTGGGACCCGCGCGATGCTGCGGGCTGCAACCGCTCGCTTCCTGCCCAACGAGGTCGTTCTGTTGAGACCCACGGAGGCCCCTTCGCCTGAAATCCCGCGTCTCGCAGCCTATACGAAGTATCAGCTTGCTCTCGACGGCAAGCCGACGGCTTACGTCTGCCGTAAGTACCGGTGCCTGCTGCCGACAACCGATCCGGAAAAAATGCTTCAGCTTCTGGGCGTCGCCTCCCCATGAGGCCCCCTCGACTTGCTTCCAGACATCGTTTGGTGGTACCGATACTCTTTTTGAGGAGGGATGATGAGTCTTTTGAAATCCAGACGCTTGCTGCTTCTTATGGTCGCACTGTTCGTGGCGGCGCCTTTTGTCTGGGCGGGAAGCTCCCTGCCAAAATTGAAGGTTAAGGACCTGGATGGCCACCGGCAGAATCTGAAGCCGTATCGCGGCAAGATCATCGTGCTCAATTTTTGGGCAACTTGGTGCGAGCCCTGCCAGCACGAGATGCCGATGTTGGTCAAGGAAGCCGCCCGTTATCAAAGCCGCGGCGTGGTGGTGGTGGGAGTCTCTCTGGACAAGCCTGGAGATGAGGCAAAGGTCCGGAATTTCATTTCGAAGTACCACATCACTTTCCCGGTATGGGTCGGCGGCACCGCGGACGACCTGGACCACTGGAAAATGGGTCCCGCCGTGCCCGCTACTGCTTTCATTGACCAGAAGGGCGAAATTGTGGGGCGCGTGATGGGCGAAATGCGCCAACCGGCACTCGAGCATCGCCTGGAGTGGATGCTCGGCAATCACCAGGGAAAGCCGCCTGCGCGCATCGAAAACAACCTTCACCTCCACTAACTCTCCCAAAATCTGCAGCAAACAGATATCCGGGTGGGAAGACGGCGCATCTCTCACCCGTCCTGACCCCCGGACCACGCGGACGAAGACGCAGGCAGAAATTGGTTGCGTTAGGCGGGCGCGTGGCGCAAAATGACTTAGTAAGCATATTGGCCGGCGGGAAGGAAGGGCCTTCCGTCAAGATGAGTGTGGCGAGCTGCCTTGAGCAGCATGAGGAAGCCTTCTTTCTTTGAGGCGGAACCCCGGAAAACAGCTTTGCAAATAGCCCCTGAACTTTTTCCAATAATCTCTCTCCCTGATGACAAGCCGCACGACTACTGCGGCGTGTTTGCCGTCTTCGGACACCCGGAAGCAGCCAAGCTCACCTATCTGGGCCTTTACGCGCTCCAACACCGGGGGCAGGAGAGCGCCGGCATCGTTTCCGCGGATGGCCAGCGGTTGCATAGCCACAAGTCCATGGGGCACGTTGCGGAAATCTTCACGGAGGACGTTTTGCAGGGCCTCAAGGGGAACGCCGCCATCGGCCATACGCGGTATTCCACGGCCGGCGATACAGACCTCAAGAACGCCCAGCCGCTCAGCGTAAGCTGCCAGAAGGGCCAAGTCGCCCTGGCGCACAATGGAAACTTGATCAACGCTTCCAGCATCCGGCGGGAGCTTGAAGCCCGCGGCAACATCTTCCAAACCACCAGCGATACGGAAGTCATCCTGCACTACTTTGCGCGCTCCAGAAACAGCGGCATTCCGGAGTCGATTGCCGATGCGCTGGACCGAGTATCAGGCGCCTACTCCTTGGTCATGCTTTTCAATGACAGCGTTTATGCCATTCGCGATCCGCGGGGCTTCCGCCCCCTGAGCCTGGGGCAGATCAATGGAGCCTATGTGGTGGCCTCGGAAACCTGCGCCTTTGACATGATCGGCGCCACCTATTTGCGGGAAATCGAGCCGGGGGAGATGGTGATCTTGGACCAGCACGGCCTCACCTCTCTGCGCTTTGCTCCCCCCGTCAAAACGGCGCAGTGCATCTTTGAGCACGTCTATTTTGCGCGTCCGGACAGCATCGTTTTCGGCCGCTCCGTGCAGAGCAGCCGGGAAATGCTGGGACGGAGCCTGGCTAAAGAGCATCCCGTGCAGGCGGATCTGGTGGTGCCCGTGCCAGACTCGGGCGTCGCGGCGGCCATCGGATATTCCGAGGAGTCAGGCATACCGGTAAAGTTCGGCTTGATCCGCAACCATTACGTGGGCCGCACCTTCATCGAGCCCAGCCAGGCCATCCGGGATTTTGGGGTCAAGCTCAAGCTCAACCCCGTGCGCAGCCTGATAGAAGGCAAGCGCGTGGTGCTGGTGGATGACTCTATTATCCGCGGCACCACCAGCCGCAAGATCGTGCGCCTGGTCCGGGAAGCCGGCGCCAGCGAAGTTCATCTGCGCATCAGTTGCCCGCCCACCATTTCCCCCTGCTACTACGGAGTTGACACGCCTACCAAAAAGGAATTGATTGCATCCAACCACAACGTGGAGGAGATCCGGGCGTATGTCGGGGCGGACACCTTGGGCTATCTTTCCATGGAAGGCCTCCGAGAAGCGGTCGCCGACAAGGAAGGGCGGTATTGCCTGGCTTGCTATACAGCCAGCTATCCCACCGTTGTGCAAGAACCGTTGATTACTTTGCGAAATCGGGAATAGTCTCGATGGGGACTTCAGACCTTTTGACCAAACAGAGTGAATCGCCGCAGGACCATGGCTACACGCCGGCTCCGCCGTCCCGGCGCCCGTCCCGTCACGAGGGCCTATGGGAAACGATTCGGTCGTTGCTGATCGTTTTAATCGGGGTTTTTTGCATCCGGACGTTCGTCGCTGAAGCCACCATGATTCCTACCGGTTCCATGGAGAACACCATCCTGATCGGCGACCACGTTTTTCTGAACAAGCTGCTTTACGGCCCGCAGCTTCCCTACACGGACCTGCGCTTTCCGCGGCTGAGGCAGGTGCATCGCGAGGATATCGTGGCCTTCCGCTATCCCCTCAACCCTTCGGTGATGTTCGTCAAGCGGGTGATTGGGGTGGGCGGAGACGTGGTGCGGATGGTCAATAAGCGCGTCTATGTGAATGGCAAGCTGCTGAAAGAGCCTTATGCCCGGTATACAGAGGGCGGTATTTCACCCCTTCAAGAGAACTTTCCTCCTTCCGTAAGGCAGATCAGCATGTTTGCCCCGGAGTGGGGGATGGATCCCCGCTGGGCACAGGCGATGCCTAAGTACGTTGAGAAGGACGGGCTTCACGTCCCGAAAGGCTACCTGTTTGTGTTGGGAGATAATCGGGATAATTCGCTGGACAGCCGGTACTGGGGTTTCGTTCCCACGGCCAACGTGGTGGGCGAGCCGCTTTTTATCTACTGGTCCTATAATGCCCCAAGCCGCGAATGGCAAGACGATCGATGGTCGGATCGGCTGAAGTTTGATGCTTCCATCCTCTGGAATTTTGTCGATAAGACCCGCTGGTCCAGAATGGGCAAGGGCTTCTGAAGAATTTCCTTTCTGTGGTCTTGCGGTGATTCCTTCAGCAAGATCCCCGGTCAATGATGCGCTATCGAGATGCAGGTGTTGACATCGGCGCGGCAAGCCGCGCCAAGTCGGACATTAAAGAACTGGTCAGCCAAACCTTCAACGCCCGCGTGCTACGGGGCTTTGGAGCCTTCGGCGGATTCTTTTCTCTAGAGAGCCTGCCCAAGGACGCCGTTCTCGTCTCCAGCATGGACGGTGTGGGCACCAAGCTGAAAATCGCTTTCGCCGCGAATCGCCACGCCACGGTGGCGGCGGATCTGGTCTATCACTCCGCCAACGATATCGCCGTGCACGGAGCCTCGCCCCTTTTCTTCCTCGATTATCTTGCTACCGGAAAAATCCGGCCCAGGGTTGTGACGGAGATCGTCGGGGGCCTGGCAAAGGCTTGCCGCCAGATCGGTTGCGCGCTGGTGGGTGGTGAGACGGCGCAGATGCCGGGCTTTTACGCTCCCAATGAATACGACCTGGCAGGGTGCATTATCGGCTGGGTGCGTCGCGGGCAGATTCTGGACGGCCGCCGCATCCGTCCCGGAGATGCCATTCTCGGCCTGCCTTCGCTCGGCTTACATACCAACGGCTATTCACTGGCACGCAAGGTTCTTCTGGAGAAGGCGGGGCTGCGGCTTTCCCAGCGCCTTCCGGAACTAGGGAAGCCGTTGGGAGAAGCTCTCCTGGCCCCGCACCGCTGCTATCAGCCGCTGCTTCAGCCCTTGCTCCAAAAGGGATGGCTGACGGGTCTGGTTCACGTTACGGGCGGCGGCATCACGGACAACACGCCGCGCATTCTTTCCCGGCAGTGCACGGCGGAAATCCGCCTGGGTTCCTGGCCGGTCCCGCCGCTTTTCCAGTTGATTGCCCGGCTGGGAGGCGTTCGCCAGCAGGAGATGCTCCACACTTTCAATATGGGCGTCGGAATGCTTCTGGTGGTCCCGTCCCGCAACCTGCAAAAAGTCACGGCGGCGCTCAAGAGGAAAAGAGAAAAGTTCTGGCTGATTGGCCGCATCACACGCGGCAAGCCGGAAGTCCGCTACGTCGAGAGCAGCTAAAACGGCGCAATCAATGAAGAACTTAGGCATTCTACTTTCCGGGCGCGGCTCCAATTTTGACGCCATCGCTCGCAACGTGGCGGCGGGAAAAATCCCTGCCAACATCGCTGTGGTCATCAGCAACCGGGAAGGCGTTCCGGGACTTAGGCTGGCACGTTCTCTGGGGCTGAACAGCCGCTTCATCCCTTCAAAAGGCAAAGACCGCGAAGCATACGACCGGGAAGTGGTGGCCGCGCTCCGCGAGTGCCAGGTCGATCTGGTATGCCTGGCGGGATTTATGCGCGTCCTCAGCCCCGTCTTTGTGCGTGCTTTTCCGGGGCGCATTCTGAATATACATCCCGCTTTGCTCCCATCCTTTCCGGGACTGGATGCCCAGAAGCAGGCGCTCGAAGCCGGCGTCAAATTCTCGGGCTGCACGGTTCATATTGTGGATGAAGGCGTCGATACCGGCCCCATCGTGTCCCAGGCGGTTGTATCCGTGATGGACGATGACACGGTCGAGACGCTCTCCGCCCGCATCCTGGAGCAGGAGCACCGGATTTATTCCGAGGCCATCTGTCTGATGCTCCAAGATAAGGTCCGGATAGAAGGCCGCCGCGTGATTTGGACCAAGTGAGGGAGGCGGCGCATGCATTGGTGATATTCTCAAACGACCTATGATGACCCTGGACGAACAACTTGCCTATCTCACCAAAGGCGCGGAGGAGATCATCCGCGTGGAAGACTTGCGCGCCAAGCTGGAGCGCTCCGCCAAGACCGGCAAGCCCCTGCGCGTCAAGGCCGGCTTCGACCCCACCGCGCCGGACATTCATTTGGGCCACACCGTCCTCATCCGCAAGCTGAAGCATTTTCAAGATCTCGGCCACACCGTAATTTTTCTGATTGGCGATTTTACCGGACTCATCGGCGATCCCTCGGGCCGCAACGTAACCCGCCCGCCCATGACGCCGGAGGAAGTGGCGGCCAACGCGGAGACCTACAAGAAGCAGGTTTTCAAGATTCTCGATCCAGATAGAACCGTTGTGGACTTTAACAGCCGCTGGCTGGGAAACCTGACCGGGCGAGACTGGATCACGCTCTGCTCAAAGTACACGGTGGCGCGCATGCTGGAGCGCGACGACTTCTCCAAGCGGATGAAAGAGCAGCGCCCGGTGGCAATCCACGAGCTGCTCTACCCGCTGGCCCAGGGTTATGACTCCGTGGCGCTTGAGGCGGACGTGGAACTGGGCGGTACCGACCAGAAATTCAATTTGCTGGTGGGCCGCACGCTCCAGCAGGAATACGGCCAGACGCCCCAAGTGATCCTGATGATGCCGATTCTCGAAGGGCTCGACGGCGTGCAGAAGATGTCCAAGTCGCTGGGCAATTACGTGGGCATCAACGAGCCGCCGGGAGAGATGTTCGGAAAGCTGATGTCCGTTTCCGACGACCTGATGTGGCGGTACTACCTGCTGCTCACTGACCTCGCGCCTCGCGAGGTGGAGGATCTAAAGCACGCCGTCGCCAAAGGCAAACAGCATCCGCTCGAAACCAAGAAGGCCCTGGCCTGCAAGATCATCACCGATTTTCACGGCGCCGATGCGGCCGCGCAGGCGCAGCGCGACTGGGAAGCGCAGTTCCAGAAGAAGGGAATTCCGGAGGAGGTACGCACCGAAAGCCTGCGATACTTTGGACCCATCCGGATCGCGACCCTCCTCGATATGCTCCAATTGGTGTCGTCCCGAGCCGAGGCGGCGCGCAAAATCAAGGAAGGCGCAGTTTCTATCTCCGTCGGGGAGGAATATCCGCCCTCCTGGGAGCGCATCACCAAACCCGCTTGGGAGTTTGATCCCGCAAATTATCCAGACAGTAGCTCGGTCACCTTCCGCGTGGGCCGCCGCCTGGTCAAAGTCATCTTGGCGCCATGAAATACGGCTGGGCCTTCCTCTCAATCAGCAGCCTAAGAGGATTTCTGGTTCTCGAATGGATGAGTGTGCCTAGTCTTTGGGCGGCGGGATGTGGAGATTGACGACCACCTGCATGCGCGTGTCCCAGGAGCTGACCTTGCGGATATCTGACGTCTTCCCTTTGTAGGTGGCGCGGAACTTGTAATCCTCAAGTGGCTTGAGGCCTGTGAAGACGAATTGGCCGCCCGGCCCCGAATAGATCGCGCTCTTCTTGCCCGTCTCCAGGTCGGTCATCTCAACCGCAGCGCCGACGATGCCGTTCTCCTGGGCGTCGAGAACCTGGCCTTGCACAGTTTTGGTGGTGGGCGGCTTCTTCTTGCGGGCCCACAAGGAAGGCGCGGCCACGGTGAGTCCTAAGGTGGCCAAGGCCAGCGTGAAGACAGCGAGCCGACCGGGGCGGATAGAAAGCACTCGGCGCCGGCCGGAAGCGAAGTGATACACAGAGCAGAGCGGTCTTTGCAAACCTTCACCAAGCTTCTTCGTCTTCCGCATCCTCATCATCCTTTACCAATTCAACCTGCACGGGATTCGTGCTGACTACTTCGAGTTCGGCCCCGCACTCCGGACAATCGACGATCTGCCCTTCTTCGAGTTCTTCCTCTTCGATGTCGATCGCGGCGTCACATTCTGGACAGGTCGGCATCGCTTACCCCCATCATGATTTATACTCAACAAGAAAAAGTCTAGCCGTTTCGGCGGGCTGTGTCCAGTCGGACGAAAGCCGGGAAGGCAGCGGCTATTTTGAGCCGCTCTGGGCGCTCCCCGGATTTTACACTCGTTGTTTCCGTGAGGTGTTCGATGACGAAAGAACTAGCGTTTGCCACCCGCGCTGTGCACGCGGGAGAAACCCCTTGTCCCGCCACCGGCGCGCTCGATACGCCGATCTACCAATCCACCACCTTTGTGTCCGCGAATGCAGACGAGATGGCGGCCGTCTATGGCGAGCAGACACCCGGCTTCATGTACACGCGCTACGGCAACCCCACTGTCCGGGCGCTGGAGTTGAAGCTCGCGGCGCTTGAGGGCGGAGAAGCCGCACTAGCCACGGCCTCTGGCATGGCGGCGGTTTCCTCCGCCATTCTCGGCTACGTGCAGGCGGGTGATCACGTGGTGGCCGCGCGGTCGATCTATGGAGCCTCTTACAATTTCCTCAACAAGAAGCTGCCGCGCATGGGCGCCTCCGCGACCTTCGTAGACTCGCCGCAGGTGGAAGCGTTTGAGAAAGCGCTGCGCCCCAACACCCGCGTGATCTATTTTGAAACGCCCAGCAATCCCGTGCTGGAGATCATCGATATCGCGGCGCTGGCACAGATGGCGCGCGCGCGGGGCATCCCCACAATCGTGGACAACACGTTCGCCTCGCCGGCGCTGCAACGGCCGCTCGAACTGGGCGTTACGGCGGTGGTGCACTCGGCCACCAAGTATCTCTGCGGGCACGGAGACGCCATGGGCGGCGCCATCATCGGCCCGCGCGATTACATCTCCCTGCTGCTGCATGAAGTCGTCCGCGACTTCGGCGGCGTGATCAGCCCCTTCAATGCCTGGCTGATTCTGCGCGGCATCCACACGCTGCACCTGCGCATGCCCGCACACTGCGCGAACGCCCAGATGATTGCGGAGTTCCTGGCCGCACATCCCAAGGTGGAGCGCGTCAACTATCCGGGCCTGGCGCAGCATCCCGGGCACGCGATCGCCGGCAAGCAGATGAGGGCCTACGGAGCCATGATCAGCTTTGAAGCGCAGGGCGGCTACGAAAGCGGCAAGCGCGTGATGGACGGCGTCAAGCTCTTCGCGCGCGCCGCGAGCCTGGGCGATACCCGCTCGCTGATTGTGCATCCCGCTTCCACCAGCCACCGCGCCGTGCCTGCTGAAGAACGCCGTGCCATCGGCATCACGGACGGGCTGGTGCGATTGTCGGTGGGGATCGAAGCGGCGGAGGACCTGATCGCGGACCTTGACGGGGCGCTGAAGTTTTGACCCGGGGAGGACGCTTTCCCAGGGGGAAATTGAAGAGCGAATTCCGGACCGGGTAATTTTTACCCAATGCCCCAAAATGACACACTTTTTCCGAGTTGGGCGATTTTTGGACCCGATTGCACTCTGTAACTACTTGATACTAAATATATTATCCATTCGATGTCATTTCGTCCCAGAAATCCCATGCGTCCCATTTTAGGGGCCAGAGAGCCTTAACTTGGCAAGCTATGTAGCGTAGATTAGTGAACAGCACACTCTTTCCTGAGCAGCGTCCTGGAACCCTTCCTAATTACTTCTGACAAGTAACGAATTGCCGTTTCCTTGCGCCTTGGGCGGAATGGCCGCAATGATCGAGGCCCTAAAGCGCCTATCAGCGCCGCGGCGTTACTCTTCGGGCTGCGGTGACCATTGCGGCCCTCTCGCTTGGGGAGAGGGTGTCCGCCACAGACAGCTGGCAGGGCGAGATTCCTCGCGATGCTCGGAATGACGGAGAGGAGAGGGGCGGAAAATTACACAAAGGAGCGCGCGCGGGATCGTGCGAAGGAAAGCGCCTCCGAATGACCCAATGAAACGAAGCTCGCAATGACACATCAAAGAAGGTGGGGGGATAGCGCTGGGGGACGCGGGGTGACACATGCCCGCCGGGAGTGACACAATGGAATAAAGGCACAGAATGAGATGGGACGTGGGGATTTTGCGTGAGGGGGAAAGCAGATTCCTTGCTGCGCTCGGAATGACAGAGAAAAAAGGCTTGGAAGGACACGGGGAGAAGGGCGGAATGACGGCGACAAGAAAGACATCGGAATGACACAAGGGAGAAAGTGCTCGGGATGGCACAAAGGTGAAGCGCTCGGAATGCCAGAGGGAAAGTAGCCCGGAAGGACGCAACGAAGAAGGCTGGAAGGATAGCGCGGGGGAATCGGGGCGGCACACCGAACAGATCCGCAGTGAAGCCTGCAAGCGCCGGGAAAGGGGAATGATGCAGAAACGCAAACTGGGAAAGAGCAACCTGGAAGTCTCGGCGGTGGGGCTGGGCTGCATGGGCATGAGCTACTCTTACGGCCCGCCGAAGGACAAGCAGGAGATGACGGCGCTTTTGCGCGCCGCCGTGGAGTGCGGCGTCAGCTTCTTTGATACGGCGGAGGTATACGGCCCCTACATCAACGAAGAACTGGTGGGTGAAGCCCTTGCTCCCCTGCGCGGACGGGTGGCGATCGCCACAAAGTTCGGGTTCGACATCGATCCCAACTGCGACCCGCGCGGCATGAAGGGCCGGCCGGGCTTGAACAGCCGACCGGAGCACATCAAGCGGGCCGTGGAAGGCTCGCTGAAACGGCTGAAGGTGGAGACCATCGACCTGCTCTATCAGCACCGGGTTGACCCGAGCGTGCCGATTGAAGACGTGGCGGGAACGGTGAAGGAGCTGATCGAAGAAGGCAAGGTGAAGCACTTCGGCCTTTCCGAAGCGGGCGTGCAAACGATCCGCCGCGCCCACGCCGTGCAGCCGCTCGCAGCGCTGCAAAGCGAATATTCGCTGTGGTGGAGACGCCCCGAGAAGGAAGTGATACCCGCTCTCGAAGAGCTTGGAATCGGCTTGGTGCCTTACAGCCCGCTGGGCAGAGGATTTCTGACGGGCAAGATCAGCGGGAACGCCAAGTTCGACAGCGCCGACTTCCGCAGCACGTTGCCTCGCTTTGCGCCGGAGGCCCTGAAGGCGAACCAGGCGCTGGTTGACCTGCTGGGCGGCATTGTGAAAGCGAAGCAGGCCACGCCCGCTCAGATTGCGCTCGCCTGGCTGCTGGCCCAGAAGCCGTGGATCGTTCCCATTCCGGGCACGACCAAGCTGGAGCGCCTGGAGGAGAACCTGGGGGCGGTCTCCCTTGAGCTTACGTCCGACGATCTGCGGAAGATCGATGACGCCGCCGGCAAGATCGCTGTGCAAGGCGCCCGCTATCCCGAAAAATTAGAGCAGATGACCGGCCTCTGAGCGGCCGCAACGAATTTTCGGCCTGCCTTGCGGCCGCCGCCACTGTTTACGATACGAAAGGAGCAACAATCCATGCACAACGCGAAAGCCTACTCCGCCGCCAGCGCGACGTCACCCCTGGCCTCAACCAAGATCGCGCGGCGCAATCCAACCGAGCACGACGTCCAGATTGAAATCCTTTTCTGCGGCGTCTGCCACTCTGACCTCCACACGGTCCGGAACGACTGGAACGATTTCTTCCCCACGGTCTATCCCTGCATTCCCGGGCATGAGATCGTGGGCCGCGTGACGCAGGTGGGCTCCGCGGTCAGCAAGTTCAAGCCCGGCGACCGTGTGGCGGTGGGCTGCATGGTGGATTCAGACCGCACCTGCCCGGAGTGCCAGGCCGGACGCGAGCAGCTTTGCCCGAACATGGTCCTCACCTATAACTCCCCGGACAAGCACCTGGGCGGCGTCACCTTCGGCGGCTACTCTGAAAGCTTGGTGGTGGATGAACATTTTGTGCTGCGCGTTCCAGCCAACCTGGACCCCGCGGCCGCCGCGCCGCTGCTCTGCGCCGGCATCACCACCTATTCGCCCCTGCGGCGGGCGGGCGTGACAAAGGGCAAAAAAGCCGGGGTGGTGGGACTGGGCGGACTGGGACACATGGGTGTGAAGTTTGCGCACGCGCTGGGAGCCCACACGGTGGTCTTTACGACTTCAGCCCACAAGAAGGAAGATGCGCTGCGCCTGGGCGCCGACGAGGTGGTGATTTCCCGCGACGCCGGCGAGATGCAGAAACACGCTGAAAGCTTCGACTTTATCCTCGACACCGTCTCCGCCCAGCACGACCTGAATGCCTATATCGACCTGCTCAGCCGCCACGGAGACCTAACGCTGGTGGGCGCGCCGCCCAAGCCCCTGGCCGTCTCCGCCTTGAAGCTCTTGACCCGGCACCGAAGCGTTTCCGGCTCGACGATCGGCGGCATCCCCGAGACCCAGGAGATGCTCGACTTCTGCGGCGAGCACAGCATCGCCTCCGACGTGGAGGTGATCCCCATCCAGAAAGTGAATGAAGCCTACGAAAGGCTGCTCAAGTCCGACGTGAAGTACCGCTTCTCGATCGATATGGCTTCTCTTAAGTCCGAGTGAACGAAAGACGCGACAGAAAAAATTGCGTGGAGGAATTCTAGATATGGAGATCAAAAGAAACGGCTCGCAAACTTCTGTTCAGGGCCCGGCGGAGTGGTTCACGGGCACGGTGCGGCTGGATCCGCTGTTTCAGGCGCCTGAGCCGGCGCGAGTGCAGGGCGCCAGCGTCACGTTCGAGCCCGGCGCGCGAACGGCGTGGCACTCGCATCCGCTGGGCCAGACCCTGATTGTCACCGCAGGCTGCGGCTGGGTGCAGCGCTGGGGCGGCCCGGTTGAGGAGATTCGGCCGGGCGACGTGGTCTGGATTTCGCCGGGTGAGAAACACTGGCACGGGGCCGCGCCGACGACGGCCATGACGCACCTCGCCGTCCATGAAAAACTCGACGGGAAGGTGGTGGATTGGATGGAACCCGTGAGCGACGAGCAATACCGCAAGTAAATCCGGCGGCGGTCCGGCAAAGAGTTGAGAGCGCGATACGCGACTATTGATTGTTGGACTGGGCCTCGGCCATTTTTTTCGCCCGGATGCGCTTGCGGATTTTCTCAATCGCGGTCACGTTGAAGAGCTTAAAGTCCGAATATTGATGCTCGTTGCGGAGCGTTCTGCCGTGCCAGTCCACGGTGACGACAACCGTTTTGGGAAGCCACAACGGCTGGTCGAGCTTCTTGAAGTGCACTTCCTGGTAGTCAATCTGGGTTCTCTGTTCTCTCAGCCGAAATTGAGGCAGCGGCTTTAACAGGTCCGCGCGGAGACGAACGATCTGGTTGTTCTCCGTGTCGATCCAGGCCAAGCCTTGGTCAAAGGTGGGGGCCGAGTCCTTGTCTGAGGTAAAACTTCCTATCAACTCCGCCTTGGCCGGGATTTGGGCAAAAGCGACCACGTAAGCTTCACGGCCGTCCACCTTCTGGCGGCCCAGGTAACGGAAATGCGCTCCGGACTGGAAAGGCGGGTAAAAGATCAGCGCCTCCGAGACAAAACCGGAGGTCAGCATGTAGCCGCGCTTCAGGCCGCCCCCCGGCTCCCAATCCGGGCCCCGGGCCTTCCGGTACTCGGTAAAGCCTGGAATCACCGGGTCGGACGGCAGCAGGCAGAGGTAGCGGAATTTCTCGACGGTCTCATCGAAGACCTTGCCATTGCGACGAAGCCGCTGCTGATGAACCTTCTCCAGGGAAGTCGAGTTCTGAAAGTTGTGGTACAGCGCGGCGACGTTCTTGCCGACGGCGGCCAGGATGTCTTTCAGATTGTCCTGGCTTTTGGCGGGTTCGAGGCCCTCCAGATGCAGTTGCTTGGGAGAGTCATGAAGATAGTCAATGTAGGCGACCTCTCTCCTTGCCTTCTTCTTCCTTTTCTTTCCCTTGTGGGTCTTGGCGTAAAGGGCTTCAATCTGCTTGCCGTTTTGAACTTCCCCCC
>JBJKQF010000333.1:0-4217 GCA_046705545.1 Terriglobia bacterium | reverse complement strand
CAGAGCACGTGAAGTCTTTCCCCAGATCAATTACCAGCAGGAACCGTACGCGGTCGCCCAGAACGCAGATGCCTTACTGCTGGTCACGGAGTGGAAGGAGTTTGGCTCGCTCGACTGGGAGCGCATTCACCGTTCAATGGCCCGGCCCTTGGTAATTGATGGCCGGAACCTGCTCGATCCTGCAACAATGGCTAAACTCGGGTTTGAATATCATTCCTTCGGACGGCCAGAATAGGCGGAATAGGTTGTCTTCGGCACCTGGACGCCAGACCTGGCAAGGGGTATTGGTCTGTCCAATCAGGACCCCATTGGTCGCGGCGCCCCGCAATATCCCCCAACGAAATTGCCGCCAGCAGTTCCCCATAGGCACGGCAAGCCGCGTTCTTGCCAAACGCAGATGTGATTTCGCCTTGGCTGTTCACTCAAGAAGTCTCAATATAGCGCCTCATGAACTCGATGAAGCTTTACTGGAATTTTGCGCGCCCCTTCACCCTGATCCCTCCCATGACGGGAATATTTTCTGGAGCGCTCATCGGCTACGGCGCAACCCGTGCGCATATTCACCCTTTCTTCGTTGCGCTGGCTGTGCTGGCCGCCGGCGTCCTCAACGCGGCGTCGAACGGGCTGAACCAAATCTGCGACTTTGAGAACGACCGGGTCAACAAGCCGCACCGGCCGCTCCCCTCCGGGCAAATGACCCGCGCCCAGGCATGGACCTTTGTGTTTTTCACCTACGCCCTGGCCCTAGCAATGGTGGCGGTCATTAATTGGCAAATATTCGTGATTTACATTGTTGCGGCCTTGGCTACGGTTGCCTACTCTGCGCCGCCAGTTCGGCTGAAGCGCCGCCCGCTGGGTTCTAACGTGATCATTGCGCTGATTCGGGGCGGGTTGCTCAAGGTGGCAGGCTGGGCGGCGGTTGCCACCGTCCTCAACTCCGTTGAGCCCTGGTACATCGGCTCAATCTACCTGGTCTTTTTGCTCGGAGCCACCACCACAAAGGATTTCGCGGATATTGAAGGGGACCGCGCGGCGGGCTGCATCACCTTGCCGGTTAAGTACGGACCCATCTGGAGCGCGCGAGCCATCAGCCCCTTCTTCATCATTCCCTGGCTGCTCTTGCCGCTGGGTCTGTACCTCAAGGTTTTGACGGGCGACCCGACAGCGATTCTCGTGCTCAGCGGCATTATCCTTACATGGCGTTCTTACGTGGTCTATTTGATTAACGACGATCCCCGGCGCCTAGTGACGGAGGGAGAAAATCATCCGGGCTGGCACCACATGTATTGGATGATGATGGTAGGACACTTGGGCCTGGCAGCAGCGTATCTGATCAGTTAGCGGAGCCCTGCCTCTGCCCGCACCCCGGGAACTTGGTGCGCGGGCGTCGTAGAAAAGCCCGGCACGGGAAGTTCGAACATTCTGAAATGCTTCTTCTGACGGGATCGACCGGCTATCTCGGATCACGAATCGCTCAGGAACTTATCGAGCGCGGTATTCCCTTTCGCGTCCTGGTAAGGGACGCCACAAGGCTCGGATTTGATCCGGCCACTGCCCACTGTGAGGTTGTAGTGGGCGACCTTTGTGATGCGGCATCGCTGGCCAAGTCCTTGGAGGGGGTAAGGACCCTCATCCATTCAGCCGCTCTCGTCAAGATGTGGGTGCGGGACCAGCGTGACTTTTGGCGCGTCAATGTCGAAGGCCTGAAGGCAATTCTTGAAGCGGCGGAGCGCGCGGGCGTTGAGCGAGTGGTTTATACTTCCTCTTTCATAGCTGCCGGGCCCTCCGCAGACCCGAATGCCGCCGAAGGGCTGCGCAATCGCGGCCCGTATTCGAACGCATACGAGGAGACCAAGACAACCGCTCTCGACTGGCTCCGGCAGGAAGGTTTCACGCGCTATCCTGTAGTCGCTCTGCTGCCTGGAGTCATTTATGGTCCCGGCCCAGCTACGGAAGGAAACTTGGTAGGAGGAATGATCAGCCAGTACCTGTCGGGAAAGTTCCCGGGGCTTCTCGGTTCCGGAGAGCAGCGCTGGAGTTTTTCCCACATCCGGCAGGTGGTCCAAGCTCACCTTTCCGCGCTTGAAAGGGGCCGCCCACGCGAAGAATATTTCCTTGCCGGCGACAACCGAAGCTTGAACGACATGTTTCGCATTGTGACAGAAGTAACCGGTGTTAAGCATAGGGTGCGGCATCTTCCTTTCATTGCCGGAAAAGCCGTGGGCGCGCTGCAAGTAGGGTGCGCCCGCCTATTCGGCCGCCAGCCCCAATTGACGCCCGGCGTGGTTGAGATTTTCAAGCACGACTGGACCTACTCCAGCCGCAAAGCCGTCCGCGATTTGGACTACAGGGTGATTCCGCTCGAAGAAGGCCTTCGCGAAACCTTGGAGGCCGGTCTTGAGTGACGCGTCTTTTCTTGGAACCGAGCGACGCCCGCTGATTTCCACCCGCAAGGTCGTCCATATCTCCATGTTGTCGTTTGCGTTCCTGCTGCCTTTTCTAACCTGGGAGGAGGCGGCGGGCGCAGCCCTTTTGGCACTGGCCTTCAATCTGTTCATCCTACCGCGCCTGGGTCTCAACCTCGGTAAACGCACAGCAGTCAAAGCAGGGATTCTCGACGCAGAATATTGGACGGGAATCCTCGCTTACCCAATTTCAGTCCTTGCCTTGATCCTTTTCTTTGGCAGGCGCATGGAGGTTGTTGCTGCCGTGTGGGCCATCATGGCCCTGGGAGATGGCTCGGCAAGCGTTGTCGGAACCTCGTGGCAAGGCGCAACCCTTGCGTGGAATCGCAAAAAAACTTGGCCGGGATTCCTGGCGTTTATCGCTGTAGGAACGCTGGGAAGTTTTGCCTTGGCGCGCTGGGCAGCGCCTTCCCTTCCCAGCTTACAAACCTTGATACTTTGTCTTGCCACCGCCATTGTGGGCGCCGTCGTCGAGAGCATTCCGATCGGTCTGGATGACAACTTTTCCGTCCCCCTGGTATGCGGCGGGTTTATGTACTGTGCAGGCCTGATTCAGTGGTCCGCGGTGGAAAGCAACCTACCTTATCTTTGGCGGCGCGTTCTGCTGGCGATCGCGATCAACGGCGCGCTTGCCCTGGTCGCGTTGGGACTACGAACGGTAAACCGTTCAGGTGCCGCGGTTGGTTTTCTGCTCGGGGTCATGATCTACATGGGCTATGGCTACAAGAGCTTCCTGATCCTGCTGGCCTTTTTCCTTTTGGGCTCGGTTGCCACCCGCCTTGGGTACGCTAAGAAGTCAAAAAGAGGAGCCGCTGAAGGAAGAGGCGGTGCGCGAAGCTGGAGGGAAGCCTCCGCCAATACCTTGGCAGGAGCGTTTTTCGCCATTCTGGTGATCAGCACGCATTATGAGGCCGCCTTTTTAGTAGCTCTGGTAGCTTCCTTTGCGGAGGCCACCGGAGATACGTTGTCCAGCGAAATCGGGAAGTGGCTCTCGGGACGGGCCTACCTGATTACAACGCTCAAGCCGGTGCCCGCAGGGGAAGACGGCGGCATTTCCATACCCGGAAGCTTAGCGGGATTGACCGGAATCATCTCCATCGTTCTGCTTGGGTACGGTTTGGGACTATGCCGGTTGCAAACCGCCGCGATTGCGCTCGCAGCTGGAATTGTGGGGAACATCTTGGACAGCATTATGGGCGCAGCTCTTGAAAGGCGCCGCCTCGTCAACAATGGGGTCATTAATTTTGTCGGCAGCAGTGTTGCCGGAGGCTTAGCATTGGGATTGCTCCTTAGTCTGCACATGGTTTAAGCGTTCCTGCAGGTTCCCCGTCATTCCATCCGTCCCTTTTTGGCCCATGGAGACTCGTTCGGTAAGTCCAGTTCCCCTCCGGCGTTACAGGACCTTGAAGACTCAGGGGGGATTCGTGTTAAACTCTTTGAGTCGCGGTTATTGGAAACGGCCGGTGTGCCTCGGAACCTAAGCCATTGCCAACATAACGTGCGGGCTGAGACAGACATCGAGTTCCTTTGATGGCAATGATGTCCAGCGCGGCATGTTTGACAAAGCGCTATCCAAGAACATGCAATCTCGGCCGGGCGACATCAACGGACTGCTTAGCAAGAGCCAAGAGCGGTATCCGTTATCCTGGAAGAGGTTGCGCCGGTAAGACATCGATGGGCCGTTAGCTCAATTGGCAGAGCAACTGACTCTTAATCAGTAGGTTGGGGGTTCGATTCCCTCACGGCTCACCA
>JBJKQF010000332.1:0-28359 GCA_046705545.1 Terriglobia bacterium | reverse complement strand
CCTTCGCAGTTCTGGACCCAGTCCGCAAAGTTGTGGACCATCACGGGCGGATTCCGCAAGAAAGTAGCCAGCCAGAAAACTTCATAGTCGGCGCGGGCATCGGTAATGGAAGTCAGCACGTGGATGCACAACTTGGCCCGCGCGGCGATATCCAGCGTGTCCGGCACGCTGTCCTCGTATCGTTCTCCGCGCGCCACCGGAACCTGGAAGGATGGAATCTCTTTGCGGATGTACTGAATGCTCAATTTCCCTGGAGTTCCGGCGGCCTTCATCACCTGCTTGCCGGCTGGATTCTCATCGGCATATCCCGCTGCCGCGGCCAACGCTCCGCCGGCCGTCAGCAGTGAATTCTTCACGAAATCGCGCCTATCCATGCGAGTTCCCCCTAGCCAAGATTTGAGCCCTCCGCGAAGGCCCGGCGGTTGCTTCGATTATAGAATGTGTTTCTCCCAAGAATGCGACGCGTGCATGCAACATCTCTTGCAATGTGTTGAGAATACGCCCGGATGGCTCTCAAAGACATTTTTCAAGTCTCGCCAGCGCAATAACCATGGCACCCGGGATATTCCCATGTCAACCGCACGGTGTGGAAAGTTCTCCGAAATTTAACACAAGCTTAATAGGAAGGTGACCTTGGAGTGTTTTAATGCGACCAGGAGATGATCACAAAACCAGCGGAGGTTGATTGGGCCGCCATCAAAGCCCCGGCGAGCAACGCCTGGAAAGCAGACAGCAGAGCGAGAAGGAACTAAGGGGTTCGGGTTTCCGCGGGAGTTCCGCAGTGGAGGTTCCTGAACTTTGGGGCTTCACTGAGGAAGAGGCTCCCAAGGCCAAGTCTGTGGGACAGCGGGCAGTGCGTGCGCGAGTCAACCTTGTTTATTTTGACGCCGGCGGCGGGCATCGCAGCGCCATGAACGCCCTGTCCGCGGTGATTCGTGAACAGCAAAGGCCCTGGGAAGTTACCTGCCTGAACCTGCAAGAAGAGTTGGACATCCTCGACTTTGTCAAACGGCTAACCGGCCGCCGGGTTCAGGACGTTTACAACCTCCTGCTGGAAAAAGGGTGGACACTCGGGACACCGCAACTCCTGCCAGTTTTGCACGCCGCGATCCGGGCGTATCACCCGAACATCGTTCACCTTCTAGAGCGTTATTGGCGGGAGACCAAGCCCGATCTGGTGGTTTCCCTGATTCCCAACTTCAATCGTGAACTGGCGATGAGCGTCCGCAACACGCTTCCTTCCGCGCCCTTTGTCACCGTGCTCACGGACCTGGCGGACTACCCACCGCACACCTGGATCGAACCGGAATCCGAGTACTTGGTTTGCGGCACCGAGCGCGCGGCGCAACAGGCGCTTTCCATGGGCCACCCTCCGCACCACATCTTTAGCACCTCCGGCATGGTGTTGAACCCGGCTTTCTATGCTCTCCAGGAGATCAACCGCAAAGAACACCGGAGGGCGCTTGGACTGGAAGCCGATCGGGTCACCGGCCTAGTCATGTTTGGCGGCCAAGGCTCACGGGCAATGCTGGACATTGCCAAACGGCTCAACTCCTTCGAGGGGCTTCAGCTTATCTTTATTTGCGGACGAAACCCGAATCTAGAAGCAGAGCTTCGGCAAATGCCTTTCCAGATTCCCACTCATACCGTGGGGTTCACCACCCGGGTACCGGCCTACATGCAAGTCTCGGATTTCCTGATCGGAAAGCCCGGGCCGGGCAGCATCAGCGAAGCACTTTTGATGGGACTTCCGGTTATCGTGGAGCGCAATGCCTGGACGCTGCCCCAGGAGCGCTTTAACACCGATTGGGTCCAGGCAAAAGACGTGGGGATCGTTATCCGGAGTTTCCGGGAGATTGTAGACGCGGTGCGCTCACTCGTTGAGCCGTCCGCCTTTGCACGGCGCCGCTCCAATGTCCGGGCTCTCCACAATCGGGCAGTCTTTGAAGTTCCCGAAATTCTTCAGACCATCCTCGCGAAGAGGAAAGGAGGCCTGCAAGCTGACAGCCTGTGCGAATAAGGTTCCTCCCAAATATTTGCCGGGCTCCCTGCGCTGCTTGGGCAAGCCTGAATCCACAATGAACGAATCCCACAAACCCTTTGAACCTGTTCGCACCACCGGTTACGATACCCTTATTATCTCCGACCTGCACCTGGGTTCTGAATGCAGCCGCGCCAAAGATGCGCGGCGGATGCTGATGAGCCAGAGTTTCCGCAGACTCATCCTGCTCGGCGACATCTTCTGCGACCTGAATTTCCGACGGCTGAAGAAGGAGCACTGGGAGCTGCTTTCTTACATCCGCAAGCTCTCCAACCCCAAACGCAAGGTGAAGGTGGTGTGGGTGGAAGGCAACCACGACCGCGGTTTAACCGAAGTGATGTCGCATTTGGTGGGAGTGGAAGTTCGCCAGGAATATTCCTGGACCTTCGACGGGAAGCGTTACCTGGCCGTTCATGGGCATCAATTCGACCGCTTTATTGTGAATAACGCCGCGCTCAGCGCCATCGGAGAAAGAATCTTCATTCATCTTCAGAAGTTCGATTTCCAGCACAACGCCATCGCCAGGTTTCTGGACCGCCAAAACACCAAGTGGCTGCACCTTTCACCCACCGTGGCCTCCGGGGCTCTGGCGCTGGCCCGGCTGCGGGGAGCCGACGTGGTTTTCTGCGGCCATACCCATGAAGCGACGCAGGCCGGAACGAGCCGGATCCGCTACTTCAATTCCGGCTGCTGGACCCACGAAATGCCCACCTATATCACCGTGGACGAGTCCGGGGTGGTCATCCACGACTACGCCAAGGAAAGAGCCTCCTGGGAGGCAGAGTTGCAGGCCACCTTGGATCTCTCCAGCCCTGCCATGAACAGCTCCGCGGCCCTGTGAGTCCAGAAGCCGGGCGGAAGCAATCAGCGGGGCAGAGTGCAAAATCAACGGCGCGTGCCAACGGAGATTTGCGGGATCCTATCTAAGTTTTCAGACGTTGAGGGAGCTGGGATGGAACCGCGGGGGCCGAGAGCAGGACGAACGCAGAGAGGGTTAAGCCATCTTGCGGAGCACGCGGGGCGTCAGCCACCAGAGCAGGTGTCCGCCGGAAACCAGAGGTGCGCCCGAGAACGTAATCAGGCAGCATCCGCCTTTCTTGAAACCTACGTTAGCGTCATGGCCGGCCCCAATCAGGCGGCAAGACAACTCGCTGAGTCCCGGTTCATGCCCAATCAACAGAGTCGAGGTACGCGCCGGTTGCTTGCCGAGCACGGCGAGCAGCGCTTCCGTGGATCCTCCGGGACTCAAAGCTTCTGATATCTCCACCGGCAGCTTCGGCGCGAACGACTCTGCAATGACCTGCGCCGTCTCCTTGGCACGCACCAGAGGGCTGGAAACAATCCAATCGAGCGTCACACCTAAGCGGATCATGCCCTTGGCAATCGTTTGCAGGTCCTTGACGCCTTGCGCTGTGAGGGGACGTTTGGCGTCGTCCGAATAAGGGGGACCGCCACGCACCGCTTTGCCATGCCTCATGATATAAAGCGCGTATTCAGCAGGCTCTTTGGCCGACTTTGAGCCGGCCTGCCTGGCTTGGGTCTTCTGGCGAGTCGTTTCCGACATGAAGGATCCTTAGTCGTTGTCGCTGGGAACTTTTACCGCCTTATCCCAGAGCGCTGCAAACTCGGCTCGATAAGATTCCACCAGTTCCGGGCCGCGGAGAATCAGCAGGTTTTCATAATTCTTTGCTTCGGAGGCTGCGGTCCAATTGTAACTGCCGGTGAGAACCAGTTTCCGGTCCACAAGCGCGAACTTGTGATGCATCTTGCCCCCATCACCATCGAGGCCGAATGCCAGTCGAAAAGAGAGGTTTTGTTCCGCCAGCAGGCGCTGGCGTCTCGGGCTTTGGCGGTACTTGTTGCCGTCAATGATCAGCCGAACGCGCAATTTTCTGGAGTGAGCTTCTTCCAGGGCGCGAGCCAAGCGCTGGCTGCTGAAACCGTAAAGGGCGGCGTCAATCGAAGTAGTCGCCGCGCCGATCAGATTTTCAATAACATCCGCAATCGAACCGGTGCGTGTGAATAAAGCTTCCGCCTCAGAAGCCACTTCCAGCAGCCCGGCCGAACCTGAACTTGATCCATTATTTCGCATCGTATCGGGTGGGGAAAGGAATCCGGTTTCCCAGCCTCTTGCCTCTTATGCGACTGCCGGTTCCGGGCCCTCGGCCCACTCTCCGGCCTCCTTTTCACGCCAGGATTCCGCCTTCATGCTCTCCAGCCGCAGCGGCCAATTGATCGAGAGGTTCTTCATGCTGTTGCGTGGAAAATCCATCAAGGTCGGGCAAACAGGAGAAAAACGCCTACGGCGTTGCATGGTTCGTCGCGAAATGTTCATTCCCTCGGAGCCGAATACCGGCGGCTCATTCATAACCTCGTTTATAACATACTTGTCCTGTGTTACTGAAGTATGAACATAAAGTTACATTTCTGTGATAGCGGCCAAATCCCCTCTCTGAGCGGGCCGATGGGGAGCCGGGAAAACTGCGGCTAGGCCGCGAGGGAGGCTTCGAGGTCAAGATAATAGTCAATCAGTTCGTCGGCGATCCGCGCGTTGTACTGATCCCACACGTAGCCGGGACTCCTCATCATGGAGCACTTCAGGATGCCCCGCCTTGCAAGAAACCGCTTGAAGAAAGCGATGGAATGAAAAAGTTCCTGATTGCTGAAAACCAGCACCGGCAGTAGTTTGCGGAAAAGGCTCACCGCTTCCTCGCGGCGACCGGAAGCGTGGGAGCGATAGATGGCCACCAGCACTCGAATTAGGGAGCTTTCCGGCACCATCGCGTCAACACCCCGGTCAAGAGCTTCGATCAGTTGAGGAATGGCCCAGCCGCCGGAAATATAGAACTCCTCACCCATCGCTTTTCTAACCAGTGAGTATTTCGAGCCCGCAGGCACCGTTTCGATTTTCATTCCCGCCAGGGTCGCAAGGCTTTCCTTCAGGCGCTTGATTGTCTCGAGGCCAAGCCCCGGACCGTTCCACTGCAAATCCTGGATGATGATTGGGGCTGTGGAAGCGGAAGTGATCGACTGAAAAAAATCCACAATTTCGCCGTCGCTGCGGCCATAGAGCGCTGGAGGCACAGCCACAAGATAGGCGCTGGCGCCCGCCTGCTCCGCCAGAGAAGCGAAGTGGCGGCACTCCTCGGCGCTTTCCGAGGAGGCCCCGGCAACAAAAGGCACGCGGTCAGCGATCATCCGGACCGCATGCCGGATAATCTTTTCGCGTTCATCCATGGAAAGAGCATGCACTTCGCTGGCCACCAGCGGCGCCATCACTCCATGGGCTCCTGCCTGGATGACCTCTTCAATCAAATTGGTCAGACTTTCGTAATCGATGTTTCCTTGTTCATCAAAGGGGGTTTCCAGCAGCGGGAAGATTCCTTTGGGCAAGGCAGGGTGGGGGTGTTCCGGCATCTTTCTCCTCGAGGGTTTCTGTCCGTCCCGATGCGCCACTTGCAGAGCGTGCCCGGCGCCTTTCAGGAACGCGCGCCGGCGGCCAACAGGCCCAGCTCCGTCATGTACTTCTGCACTTGCTGGCGCTCTTCAGAGCCGAAAGGATGGAACGGCTCCGCCATAAAATCCCCGCAAATGCCGGCCAGCGAGACGGCGCACTTCAGGCCGCGCAGGTAGCTGGAATCCTCCTTGGCAACGCGGTAAATCGTGGTACTGATCTGCATGACGCGTTTGTGCAGCGCCCGCACTCTCTCCAGGTCTTTGCCGGCCGCAGCCCGGTAGAGATCCACATACAACTGCGGAAAGAAATTGGCCCCCCCGCACATGCCGCCGTGGCCGCCCAGCAGCACAGCCTCCGCC
The DNA here is from genome assembly GCA_046705545.1 of Terriglobia bacterium. GTDB lineage: Bacteria > Acidobacteriota > Terriglobia > UBA7540 > UBA7540 > JAMCXS01. The sequence continues at coordinate 22,502 of JBJKQF010000332.1, read as the reverse complement.
ATCAGTTCTTCGGGGCCGACCAAGCGGGTAAAATCCGGCCGGTCGCTGAGCAACTCTTGCACCGCGTGAAAGTAAATCATGTTGGCGGAGCTGTCCTTCAGGCCCACAACGTTTGGAAGGTCCGCAATGCGTTGCACGCTCCGGGGTTCGAAAAAGTGATGAGTATTGGTAGGAGCGTTGTAGAGGAAGGCGGGCAAGGGTAGTTCCGCAGCAAGGTTCTCAATGTAATGGATTAGTTCCGACTGCGCGGCAGGAAAGTAGTACGGCGCCGAAACCACGACTGCCTGCGCCCCGGACGCTTGCGCATGGCGCGCCAGACCAAGAGATTCCTCAAACGCCGTGTCTGTGATTCCAACGATGACCGGCACACGTCCCGCCACCTGACCGCAGGTCCTCTCAACTACTTCCCGCCTTGTCCGGTAGCTTAAGGCAGGCGCTTCACCGGTGGTTCCGAGAATGAAGAGGCCATTAACTCCTGCGCTCAAGATATGCTCAATGAGGCGCTCCAGCCCTTCAACACTGAGCCGGTCGCGGCCCTCCAAAGGCGTGATCATGGGCGGGATGACACCCCGCAAAGGTCTTGGCAGCTCACTCATTTTCGTCCACTCCGTCTCTCATCCCCATAGGTGATCAATTTCCGCACGCGCAATGCGTGTTATTTTTATCACACTTCCCTAAACCCCGCCACGGACTAACCCGGGGTCGCCGCGGGTCATGCGGAGAACCCAGAATTCCACGTGGGTGGTTCGGCGGTTGCACGTAGTTCCGTTTCGGTCTGGCCGGAGACCCGGATTCCGGACTTCCCGCAGGAAATTCATATTGTATACTTGCGGTCTGGAGCCTGGCCGAGATTTTGAGATCGCCTTCTTATCCGGACATGCCCCCAGCCTTCATTTTCTGTCGGAGGTCTCCAGTGACATCCCGCGAGCGAGTGCTACGTGCCATCAACCATCAAGAGACTGACCGGGTCCCCATCGACTTGGGCGCGACCCGCCAGTCGGGAATTTCGGCGTCCACTTACCACCGGCTGAAAGATCACCTGGGGCTTCACACCCCGACGCGGGTGGTTGACCTTATTCAAATCCTCGGCGACGTGGAACAGCCGGTCCTCGAACGCCTGGGCGTGGACGCGGTCGGAGTTTTCCGTCCGGAAACCAATCCGGGGCTCGGCATCCGTAAAGAAAACTGGAAGCCGTGGCGGCTGTTTGACGGCACGCCCGTGGAGGTCCCAGGAGGATTCAACCCGGTCTTGGAGCCGGACGGCGGATATTTGATCATGCGTGGCAGCGTTCCAATCGCCCGCATGCCGAAGGACGGTTACTACTTTGACCGCACCGAGAAGTTTCCGGGCGCCGCGCACATCGACGTGGACGAATGGCAGCCACAAGGTTGGTCCAACGAGGAACTCGAATATGTTCACGCGCAGGCGGAATGGCTCCATGCAAACACCGATTACGCCTTGGTGTGTTGCATCAATCCGCCGCAGGAGCTCTTCACCGGCATGGGCACGGGCGATTTTGAGGCTTGGTGGATGACGCTGGCCAGCGAGCCCGAATACGTCAGGACCCTATTCGAGAAAACTACCCGGGTGTGGATGGAAAACCTGCAACGCGTGGCGCGCGCGGTGGGCGACAAGGTTCATGTCATGCAGTTCACTGACGACTTGGGGACTCAGACCTCCCTGCTCCTTTCCGTCAAGATGTTTCGCGAGCTTGTTATGCCTTACTACAAGCGCGGCCTGGATTGGCTCCACGAGCACACCCGCATGAAAGCGATGCTCCACTCGGATGGCGCAATTTTCCCGCTAATCCCCTCCTTGATTGAAATGGGAGTGGACATCCTGAACCCGGTCCAAGTGAGCGCAAGCGGCATGGATCCCCGGAAGCTCAAGCAGGAGTACGGCGACCGATTGGTCTTTTGGGGTGGCGCTGCCGACTGCCAGCAGACCCTCCCTTTAGGCAGGCCGGAAGATGTTGCGCGCGAGGTTGAAGCGAACGTTAAGGTATTCGCAGACGGAGGTGGCTATGTCTGCGCCGCCGTGCACAACATCCAGCAAGGAGTACCACCCGAGAACGTGGTTGCCTTGTTTGATACTGCTCGCAACACTTCAATCCATTGAGCCGTGGGTTTCTATGAAAGAAGGGGGTTTGCAGAGACGGGAATGAGCGAAGGAGAGCCATCCTGAGATACCCGCGGGAGCAGGCCTCGCACTGAGCAAAAGGCTTGCGCTACGGCGGCGGTGAAGGGAAAACCCGCTGAATCTCAGCAAAGAGGTCTTCATAGAGGCGGTCTTTGGTCACCAGCCCGTCCGCTCCACTGGTCATGCAATTCTGAAGAACTTCCACGCCTTGGTTAACCGTGATGATGATGATCCGGACACCGGGAAACGAGCGCCGAGCAATCCGGGCGGCGCTTAGCCCGTCGAGCTTGGGCATTTCGATATCCATCAGAATCAGATCAGGAGATAGCGCCTCGATTTGGGCAAGCGCTTCCTCGCCGTCGCTTGCAAAGCCAACAACTTCCACATCCTGCCGGCTTTGCAGAAGCAGACGAATAGCGTTTCTTGCCAGGGGGGAATCATCAACCACCAGGGCTCGAACGGGCTTTTGTCGCCGGGCGTGTGAAACAACGTCCACTTCTTCTACCAAGGCGTTCACGTGCCTCCTGACCGGGAAGTTGCACCGTCAGTTCTCCGGAAAGACAAATCCGTTGAACTGACGGTTCCCACTGCGAGCCTCAATCCGCTTCTTACCGCTCCGCAAGGCCCCCAAGCCCCCAATCCTTGCGAGTGCTCTTGTTCCCTACCCGGGGAGTACGATCACAGACAGCCTGGATTTTCTCGAAGCTCCGAACGTCGTTCCCGCTCGAGACCTAATTAGAAATAACCATCTGCGACGCGCTGCTAAAGTCCATCCGGGTTTTGATCAACAAGGGCATTACGAAGTGGAAATTGTCCTGCACTTGCACCCGCACATTACTTCCGGGTGTATTGTCAGGACTCCACGTAGTAGAAACGGTGACCGCACTGGGATCGATACCTTGCGGCGCAATACTCTTGACGTACGCCGCAATATCGGCCGCCGAGGCCGGGTCAGGACTTTGCGAGCCGTGCACAATCGCGTAGCGAGTGGCTTCGCGAGCAGCATGGCTTACAAAGTGATAGCTGTAAAGCGCCCGGCCAAAGTCCATTACGCCGAAAACGAACGCGTAGAAAACCAGCACGACCAGGCCAAATTCAAGTACAGAAACACCCTGATCGTCCTTGCGTGAAGTGCGAACCTTCTTCACTTTGTTCTTCATCATCGGAGTTCCCCCCTCCTTGATTTATAACGTTTAAGTTTTAAGTTCTCTTTATTCTTTACTTTTTACTTCCAAAGATGTCTGCGGAGTTTCTCGCCGCGCGCGGCCTGCCCATCCTTACTGGGATACCCTCATGGTAGCCTCTCCCTTCACCGTAAAGGTGCGCGGCAAAGATGGATAAGGAAACAGGGTGTGCATCTGAGTTTGCGTATCCACCTTGACGTATTCCAGAATTCGGCTGCCGGAGCAGTCCGAGGGCGCGCAGGTTGAAGAGGTGCCATCCGCGCACGTGCAGTAGTGGCTGGCCGTAACCGTCAGGTCGCTGATGTTGGACGCGTCGTCCTGGGCGGCCTGGGTCATTCCCGACGTATCCGAAGCTGTCACTCGATTCTGGGCCCCGTAGGCCACGCCGGCGCGGGCGGCTTGGTCAACAATGATGCTGGTGTTGGCCAGCCGGCCAATTTCAATGGTTCCGACAAGAAGAAACGAGGCGACCGGGAGTACAAAGGCCAGTTCCACAATCGCTTGGGCGGAGTCGGACTTCAAACTTTCAAAAAGCTTTCGAGCTGCTGAGTAAAACCGGAATCTGAGAGTTGCCATGTCCTTCATTGTCCCCTCCTCCTTTATTCCACTAGGATCGCGCTGTGGATTGGCGAAAAGCCGTTCGGGTCTTGGTCGTAAGTGTCCGGGAAATAGGTGTTGTTGGTGATTTGAACCGTGTCGGCCACGATGATCGTGTAGTGCGTGTTTGTGCTGGTTCCGGAATACTGGAGGTTCGTCGTGGGAAAGTAAAGCGTTCCCTGGACGGCCACGCCGCTGCCACCGGCGATGCTGCTCCCTGAACCGGAAGACGGACTGGACGTTACCGTCTTGTCCTGGTAGAAGAGAATTCCCGCGTACGTTCCCGTATCCGGAGCGCCCAGGAAGCTGTTGCTCCCGCCTGAAATCGAAACTCCCTTGTAAGAACTCGAGGTGCCGGTCAGGTAGAAGGTGACACCGTCACCATAAACGTTAGCGCCGCCACTGATGCTTATGCCGCCGCCGTTGATGATGTAAGTCCCGGGGCTGAAGGTAACGTTGGTTGAACCACCGCTGATTTTGATGCCGCTGCAATAGGTGCCAGGGTAGAGAGTTTGCGAGCCGCCTGTAATGGAAACATTCGTGGTGCCGGCGGTGCAAGTGCCTACCGTGGGTGGTTGCAGGTAGGCCAGAGGATCGGTAAATGCCGCGATTCCGGTTACCGGCGTGGGACTGGGCGCGCAGGAGGAGTTATCCTTGAATTGCCCGACAACCCCGATATACTTGGCCGAAAGGCAACCCCCGCCATTCTGCACCAAGGCTGCGGAGGAATTGTTCGAATTGTCTAAAAGCCCGCACTGGGAGGTGAGATCCGCGTTGCCGCTTACCACAAAAGCGCTTGAGGCGCTCGGGTCAAGAGCGTAGACGCAGGCTCCGGAGATGCCGGAATATCCCACGGCACGGGTACTAACCATGTGGGACTTAATTCCCAGGACCTTCATGAAGAATGTCGGCTCGTCTTGGGAAATAAGAACTTCCACATACCGTGAGTTCCCCTCATGCGGTCCGCTGAGCGGCGGGTTATTGACGGTAACGGTGGTTCCCTTGGTGCCGTTTGTAAAGCCGTTAGTCGCCGCATCTGCCCGCGCGGCTGACGTCACGTCCCCGTACCCCAACTCAGCAGTACCGGCCAGCGCGGCGCTGTCCGCGGCCGCCTGCATGGTCCGCCTCATGTAGCGCAGATATCCAACATCAATGCCCATACCCGCGAAACCCATCAGCACGATCATTGTGCAGGCGAACAGTATCAACGCTTGCCCTGCATCACTTTTATGCCTTGCCATTTCCCCCCTCCTTAATTGCTGGGCCCGCTGTTCGGTCAAGCAGATCCGGCAAGTCCTCCATCCACGGTCATAATGTACCGCGAGAAGAGAAAGAGGAAAATCGGCTGGATTCAGGAGTTTGGGAAGAAATGCGCTGTAGGTGACGGATCGGTAATTACCTAGGGTGATGGGGAAGGTCCATTAGAACCTTGGTTGTTGCCAGGCTGGTAAACACGGGAGAAAAGCCCTTAAAACAGGGGGGTTAAGGCTCAATGATGCGGTTGCGGATGGCATAGCGGACCAGGTCCGCAAGAGAGTGCAGGTCCAATTTGCGCATGATGTTGGCACGATGGGTCTCAGCGGTTTTGATGCTGATATCGAGAGTTGCGGCCACCTCCTTGCTGCTCTTGCCTTCAGCCAGCAACTGGAGAATTTGCCTTTCGCGCGCCGTGAGCCGCTCGCCAATGGCAACATCCGCGCTAGCAGGGGCACCTCGATGGCGATAGCCTTCCAAGACCATCTCCGCGACCTTCGAGGTAAAGAACGGACGCCCTTCGCTGAGAGAGCGCACCGCATTCACAAGGTCACGTTTGGCGTCTGTTTTCAGGACGTATCCGCGAGCGCCAGCGGCCAGAACATCCTGCACCAGCTCATGGCTTTCGTGCATGGTAAGGATCAAGACTTGAATCTCAGGGTTCACCTTCAGAATCTGCCGGGTCGCCTCCAGACCATTCAGCAAGGGCATACTGATATCCAGCAAGGCGATGTCCGGGTTGGACTGTTGAGCTTGTTCAACGGCATCTGCGCCGTTCTCACTCTCTGCTACAACGCTCCAGCCGGGTTGGCTCTCCAGAATCGTGCGCACACCCTGGCGAACCACTTCATGATCATCCGCGATTAAGATTCGCAACGGTCTCTTCCTTCTTCTCAGCATGCGGCAAGGCGGCAGTCACGGTCGTTCCTCTGCCGCTGGACGTAACCTCCAGCAACCCTCCAAGCTGCCGCAGCCGTTCCTTCATACCAGCAATCCCTACGCCCAGCGGCGCACCCTCGCTCTGCACCTTGGCAAGGGTCTGGGCATCCATGCCATGCCCGTCATCTGAAACAGTGAGGACCAAGCTCCCATCCACTTGTTGAAGGCGGATCTCTGCGTGACGGCCTCCCGAATGGCGGTGAATATTGGCAAGAGCCTCCTGCACAATCCGGAAAAGCGTCAGTTCCACTTCCTTTTCGACCTGATGGCCATTTTCCGGCAAGTCCAGCTGGACGTTGATCCCCGACCTGCGGCTATAGCCCTCCACATACCAGCGCAGGGCCGAGGCAAGACCCGTCACATCCAGCAAAGGCGGGTGCAGCAGATAAGAGAACGTCCGGATTTCACGCACCGTATTCCCGGTCAATTTTAGCGCTTCCTCCAGGGCCTTACGCGGCTCCGGGGGAAGTTCCACCGAGTCCTTCACAATAGACAGATTTATTACCGCGGCAGCCAAGCCCTGAATGGCCCCGTCGTGCAGCTCGCGAGCGATGTTGCGGCGCTCCTCATCCTGCATTTTAAGGAGCCGGGCCGAGAGTTTTCTCAATTCCCCTTCCACGCGTTTCCGGTCAGTGATATCGTGCTCAATTGCTGAGACTCCCACAATCTTTCCAGCAGGGTCCTTGACCGGAGAAACGGCGATAGACGCATCGATTCGCTGTCCATCTTTGCGGAGGCGAACTGTCTCAAAGGGCGGGACACGCGCGCCGCGCTTGACCTTCTCAAAAATCTGGTCGATTTCTTTCTGCCGGTTTGACGGGACCGTAATCGCAACGTGGTGGCCCAGGGCTTCTTCCGCAGTGTATCCGTACATCTGTTCGGCGCCCCGGTTCCAGCTTGTGAATATTCCATCCAACGATGTCCCCATAATGGCGTCTTGCGAGGACTCAACAATAGCAGCCAGCATGGCGGTAGTTTCTTTGGCTCTTATTTCCTCGGTTACGTCAAGCGCCACCCCAATCACACCGGAAATCTTGCCCTCCGAGTCGCGAAGGGGATCCAGGTGGGAGGCAAAGGTACGACCCGCTAACTCAATTTCAAAGGATCGGGGCTTGCCGCGCAGGGCGACTCGATGGGCGGCGAGGGGCTTGGCTTTCGCATCCTCTGTCCCAAGAAACTCCGCCATAGTCTTTCCGACCAGATCCTCGGGGCGAAAGCCGGCAGCGGCCAAGCCGGCCCCGGAGGCGGAGAGAATGCTGAGGTTGCGGTCCGTAGTCCAGACAGCGGCCGGAATCTGGTCAAGAATCAGCCGGAGCCGCCGTTCGCTTTGCCGCAGTTTTTCGTCCGCCAGCCGACGCTCGGCAAGCTCAACCCTCAGGCGCTCATTGGCTTTATTCAATTGCTCGGAGCGCTTGGCCACCCGGACTTCCAAGTTCTCGTTTGCCTCGGCCAGCGCCTCCTCGGTCCGCCGACGGCTCGCGTCAGCGCGGTTGAGCAATTGCGCCGTCACAATCATTTCGTAAAGCAACAAAACGATCGCCATCATCACCATGAGCATGGTGCCTGTTTCAGAGCTCAGCAAGCCGAGTTGCTGCGCCTCATAACGCCACCAATCGAGGACCACGGGGATAACAACGGCGACCGGAAGCAAACGGCGCGCCATGACGCCACCGGAAAGCCCGGTGAAGACCTCGGCAACCACTCCTCGCCCGGGATGGAGCAATAGAACTCCCAGAGACAGCGAGGCAAGGAGGAAGGCTTCAATCGGAAACCCACTGTTATAGGAGGTTGGACCAAACGCGAAAGCCAGCATTCCAAACAGACTGAAAACAAACGCCCCAACAGCCAGGATCTGCGCGGAGAGGACTTGATCATTTTTCCCTTCGTCGGGAAGGGCCAGCGCAGCGCCCAGCAATATGAAATCAAGAGCCACAAGATGAGGCATTCCGGCGAGGGAATACTCCTTGGGGAAAGAAGCCGTAGTTGCCATCACGTCCGAGACAGCGAGAGCGCAAATGAATGAAAACAGGGCAGCGCATGCCGTAACCAACCCTAGCGCCGAGGAGGCATGGCGATAGATACGGTTTCGGAATGGAGAAGGGGCTCGTAGGTGGCGCAAATAAAGGGAAAAGGCGAGCAAAATGAAATAGTAGCCGTCCGAAGGCGGTACGTCAGGAAGGCTAAGCCATTGGGAATGAAATCCCTTAGCAGAGACCAGAAATAATCCAAAAAGTCCCGCCATCAATGCGGAAGCCCGAGAGAAACGCAAATGCCAGCCTTGTTCGGAACCCCACAGGCGGCTCATCCAGTTGCGCATTGTCTCCTTAGGCGGATGCACGTGAGGGCTCCCAGAAGAAAAGACCAAATCGTACAAAGCCGCGACACGGTATGGTGCAGAACGGAAGTACCCGGCGACACCAGGCGTCCATGGACATTTTATATCAATGTATTGTATATATCGTCAATAGTTTTCTTAATATACGAGCGCCACTCTTTGAGCCTTCTCAGCCAAAAGGACGAAACTCGCCACCAGAATATGGGGCTTGTTGAGGGCATAAAGCGGTTGCCCTTCTGACTCTCTCCACCCTCAATGCTGCCCGGGTCGCGGCAGGATCTGTTTGGATAGCAAAAAACGTTTTATTGTCGCTATAATGAATCCGCCCGAGGACGACGGAGCTGAAGAGGTGCGAGAAACCCCAAGCCGCCCGTCGCGTACAAGTCCAGACGGGATGATCGCCCAAGGCGCAGAGAGATTTGGTTGCGCCCGTCCACAGGGCGTAATGAACTGATACGAAACCCCGCATTCGTGAGAGATGTTCGCATCCGACACACCATGGGAACTGATTTGCAGTGAACTAGCATGTTCAAGAGAACCAAGACACTTCTGAAAAGATACAACCCTTTCAAAGACTTTCCCCGTTTCCGAAGAGAAAGGCCAGCGCTCCGAAGACTATGACGCCAAGGTGGGGGAAAGGAACGTCATCGAAGGAGGAATCCAACATGAAACGAAGTAAAGGAATCGGCCGGCGTGATTTCTTGCGCGGCTCCGCAGCCCTATTGGGAGCCGGGTCTTATCTCCCTGTGGCACGCGCGGGAGAAGAGCTGGCAGGCTCTTCACAAGGCAGTTCCCACGGCGTCGAAGTGACTGACAACGGGCGGCTTGGCATGAGTTTCGGGCCGGGTGGGAAGCAAAAGGTTTGGATACTGGGTCCTCCAAGAGCAGACTTTCAGGAGAGATTAGCCAGCAAAGAGTTGGCGCGAGGCTTACACAACCTTGGACTCGGGCGCGCTCCCATCGAAGCGCCGGCGACCGAGGCGGAGCCTGGAGCAGATGACGTGGTTTTTACCCTGCGGGTCGCCAAGAAAGGGTTCAAAGATCCGGAAGCTTATGAGATTGTGCAGGAGGCGGCGAATGGCCGTGGAACGCGAGTGCGCCTGACGGGCGCGACCCCCCAGGCGGTGCTCTACGCGGTATTCGATTTCTTGGAGCGCCAGGGAGCGTTTTTCGGATTGGCAGGGGAGGTTTATCCCTTGCAGGCGGCCGCAGGGTTGAATCTCCCTCGTGTCAATAGTCCGTGGCATGCGCAGCCGCGCTTCAAGACGCGAGGCTTAGTTCCCTGGCCGGACTTCCTGAATTGCGTCACCGTCTACAATCGTGAAGACTGGCGTGCCTATCTGGAAGCCATGCTGAGGATGCGCTTCAACACCCTGGGCGTCCATGTATACTCAGGCGCCTACCAATGGGCGGAATCTTTCCTCTCTTTCAAGTACGGCGGTGTGGGCCACCTGGCTTATACAGACACCACAGCTACCAATCGATGGGGCTATCTTCCGGAGCCGACATCCCACTACGGGATGGGCTCGCCGGACTTCTTTGCTCATGAGGTGTTCGGTTCCGAGGCCACGACTCGGGCCACCAGCTGCTGGGAAGATGAGAGATATGCCCAGAAATTGTGGGGAGAAGCCTTTGGCTACGCCAAGCAACTCGGCATCCGGACGGGCGTGGGATTTGAGCCTTATCAAATTCCCGATGAGATCTATGCTGCCGTGCCGCCCGACTCCCACTACGTCAGCAAAAACCCTAAAGTGCCGGGGCCGCGCCTAGACCCGGATTCCGTGGCGGCGCGGGACATCCTGGATATCCGGCTGGGCCGCTTATTGGAAGCCTACCCGATGGTCGACTACGTCTGGCTCTGGGAAGATGAGGGGATGAGTTGGGCCAGCCAAAAAGAGAAGGTTCCATTATCCGTAGCGCCTTTCCAGCAAGCTTATGACTTTCTCAAGCGCCATGCACCGGAGAAACACCTCGTCGTATCAGGCTGGGGCGGAGTGGTTCGGCACTTCCAGCATTTTCACCAAGAGCTTCCAGAGGATGTGATCTTCTCATCCTTGAATGATCAGGTCGGCTGGGACCCGGTCAGCGAGGAGTACGCCAAGCTCGGCAGTCGCGAGCGCTGGCCCATTCCCTGGTTGGAGGATGACCCGGCGATGTGGCTGCCCCAGTTCCACGTCCATCGCGGAAAGCGGGATGCGGATCTGGCGGAGAAATACGGATGCCAGGGGCTGATGGGAATCCACTGGCGGAATCACATGATGGATGCCGACGCGGGATTTCAAGCACGGGCCTCCTGGGATGGAAAGCTCAAGCCCACTCAGTACTTCCAGTCCTTCGCGGCAGCACATGCCGATGGCCCTCGAGCCGAGGAATTCGGAGAAATCCTGGACAAAACCGATCGCGACCGGCTCATTTTGGATTCCTATACCGGGAAGATTGTGAAGGGCCACCACGAAGTCCACGGCTTCGCGGGTGACTACGGGCCGGCCTTTGAGTTCTGGAAAGGCTACGACCCACCGGAAAAAGTCCAGATTTCACAGGCCAAAGTGGCCAAGCAACTCCGCACCTTGACCGACCAGGCCGAGAGTGCTGCGGAGCGCGATCGCCTCGATTACTACACAAGCTACGTTGAATTCCTCGTACCCTATTCAGACTCGTGGGTGACAGCGGCTCAACTGCAAAAAGTACTGGATGCAGCCAAGGAACTGAAGAAAGCGGGCAAGCCGGCGGAAGCAAGGCAAAAGGTTCAGGCCGAAGGCGTGCCGCTTTGGCTGAAATTGGCGCCGCAGGTGCGGAAGGCGATCCTGCTTTACCAGGAGATCGTGACGGAGCGCAACGAGCAAGGAGCTCTGGCCTCCGTCCACAACAAATATGAGCGGCTGGCGTTGATCCGCTTGCGGCTCTCGATGAAGGAATATTTGGAACTGCTGCCAGACGACGTGGAAGCTCTTTTCAAGCAAGTGCGCAGCCGCGACCCCCACACGCAGCCACACGTGCTCATTCCCACTCGGCCCTCGGCGCTCGGGCCAGGCGAAAAGGTGCGCATCTACGCGGTGGCCACCGGAGGTGAACAGACGCCGCGCGTTAAGCTGATGGTGCGCCAACTGAACTCGGGAACCTGGAAATCGTTTCCGATGAATGCCGTAGGGCGGAGGACGTTCATGGCAGAACTGGAGGGAATCAGCATGGACGCTCCCCTGCTCGAATACTATACGCGGGCGGAATTCCCCAGCCCACGAGGCCCGCGCTTTGCGACCGCCCCGGTGGGCGCGCCGGACAAGTGTTATACGGTGACCCTGCTATAACCGCGCCCGACTTTTTAACGGAGTGTTCGGATGCGAACGCTGCGGCTTTTGGTCTGAAACCCGCGGGAATGAGACTGTGCCGAAAGATGGGCCCCTCGCTGCAAAGAAGGCAAGGTCTACCTATCGGTTAGTCTATGGCATCGCTTGAACGCTAAGGGGAGTCGGCGTATGATGAGGGCGAAAGGTGAGAGTTGGATTGCGGAATCTCAGGCAGCGGCCGATAACGGTCCGCAGACCAGCGTGCAAGCGACCAAGGCTCACCACCAAGTCGGCCGGAATCGTTAGGGAAGGAAATTCCCATCTCCCTTCAAACACAGGTTCCGGCGCGAACGTTGAGGATGAACTGCACGAAACCTCGCAGTCTGCTAAACCACGGATCTTTAGACCTGAGCGAGAACGAATTCAAATTCCCGGGCAGGATAATGCACCTCTGTCCTGACGCGCCGGGGACTCTCTAACTCCCTCGGGGAGAGTTCCCTACCCCGGTCTCTGAGATCTGAACAGATCCAAGGATGACGGTTGTCAGCCAAAAAGCGTGAAACCCTTAATCCACGAACTCGTCTCTAGCGCCCCGGTCCTGACCGACGGGGCATGGGGAACTCAACTGCAAGCGCGCGGGCTTGAACCCGGCGCCTGTCCCGACGGGTGGAATCTCCTCTACCCCGATCGTGTTGAGAGCGTAGCCCGCGCTTACGTGGATGCAGGAAGCCGCGTCATCCTCACCAACACGTTCGGCGCCAACCGGATTACCCTTGAGCATCACGGCCTTGCCAACAGAGCTGCGGAGATCAACCGGGTAGGTGTGGAGATTTCCTGCCGGGCCGCGAATGGCCATGCCCGCGTTTTCGCCTCGCTCGGGCCAACCGGCAAAATGCTGATGACCGGCGAAGTCAGCGAGGCCGAGGTCCGCGCGGCCTTCCAAGAACAGGCCAAGGCGCTGGCCGCGGGAGGCGCGGACGCCATTGTCATCGAGACCATGAGCGACCTGGATGAGGCGAAAATGGCCGTTGCCGCCGCGTGCGCCACCGCACTTCCCGTGATCGCCTCCATGACCTTTGAATCTGGCCGGGATCACGACCGGACCATGATGGGCACAACTCCTGAAGAGGCCGCCCAGGAACTTACCGAAGCCGGGGCAGACGTGATCGGCGGAAATTGCGGGCAGGGGGCGGAAGCCTATCTCGCTATTTGCAAGCGCCTCCGCGCAGCCACCGAGCTTCCCATTTGGATGAAGCCCAACGCAGGCCTGCCCGAGTTAACCGAAGACGGCATGCGTTACCGCGAAACCCCCGAGTCCTTCGCGCGCCATTCGAAGGCCCTCGTCCAGGCAGGGGCAAGTTTCGTCGGGGGCTGCTGCGGGACCACTCCGGAGTTCATCCGGGCGATCTCACAAGCAATTGAGGGAAACAAGGTCGATTGAAGACGAGAGGTTAGAGGCGTATGCGGCTGATGCTCCTAAGTTGCGAAATCTTTTTCCGGGAGTTCTGCGCCTGCGTGGCCCGCTCGCCGCACACCATCGATATTGAGTTCCTTCCCAAAGGCTTGCACGACATTGGCACGGACGGCATGCACCAGCGGCTCCAGGAGGCTCTCGACAAGGTTGATGAGAAGGCCTATGACGCGATTCTGCTGGGCTACGGGCTTTGCAACAATGGGATTGTCGGCCTGCGCGCCCGGCTGAAGCCCCTGGTTGTGCCGCGCGCGCATGACTGCATCACGCTCTTCATGGGAAGCCCCACCCGCTATATGGATTATTTCCAGAATCACCCCGGCGTCTATTTCAAGACCACCGGCTGGATTGAGCGCGGGGATGCGGAAGGCGAACTGTCGCAGCTCGCTCTGGGCAAGAGCCTGGGCATGGCGCAAAGCTTTGAGGAACTCGCCGCCCGCTACGGCGAAGAGAATGCCCGGTACCTTCAGGAGGAATTGGGCAACCTGACCAAGCATTACCGTCAGTTCACCTTCATCAAAATGGGAATGGAGCAGGATGACAGTTACGAGCAGCGCACGCGCGAGGAGGCGGCGGCGCGGGGCTGGAAGTTCGAAAAGCTCCAGGGTGACATGGGCCTCATCGAGCGGCTGGTGAACGGCGTTTGGGACGAGAAGGAATTTCTCGTGGTACCACCCGGTCACCGCATCGTTCCAACCTACGACGAGCACATCGTGGGCACGGAGGAAGCCGGCTCATGAACAGCCGCGAACGGGTGATCGCCATGCTGGAAGGCCGTCCAGTCGATCATCTGCCCCTGATGCCCATTACCATGATGTTGGCCTCGGACCTGATCAAAGCAAAATATCTTGACTATGCCTCCAATTTTCGCGTCCAGTCGGAGGGACAACTCGAGGTTGCAGGGAGATTCGGGCTGGACCACGTAAGCGTGGTCTCCGATCCTTGCTGTGAAGCGGCCGACCTGGGCGCCAGCGTCAAATTCTTTCCCGACCAACCACCCGCGATTGATGAAGAGAACGCTCTTCTCGCCAACAAGAAGAGACTATTGGAACTGAAGCCCCCCAGCACATCTGGCGGAATGCGGATGACAAATCGGGTGGAAGCCGTCGGCTTGCTCAAAGAACAAATCGGCAGGGAAAAGATTGTCGAGGGGTGGATCGAAGGACCCTGCGCCGAGGCGGCGGATTTGCGTGGAATCAACAGCTTGATGACAGATTTTTTCGACGACCGGCAATTCGTTTGCGACCTGTTTGAATTTGTGAGCGAGATGGAGATCGCTTTCGCCAAGGCCCAGCTTGACGCGGGCGCTGAAGTGATCGGCGTGGGTGACGCAGCAGCCTCGCTGGTGGGGCCACGGCTCTACCAGGAATTCGTCTGGCCGTACGAGAAGAAGATGGTGGATAGACTCCACGCCCTAGGGGCGCGCGTGAGGCTGCACATTTGCGGCAACACAAGACCGATCCTGAAGGAAATGGGACGCTTGGGTTGCGACTTAATTGACCTGGACTCGCCCACGCCTCTGCAGGAGGCGCGTGCCGCCATGGGCCAAGACCAAGTACTATTGGGAAATCTCGACCCCGTCCGCGACCTGCGCAACGGCACGACAGATTCGGTATACGAAGGGGTGGCTGAGTGCCACCGCCAGGCAGGCTCCAGGTTTATCGTTGGGGCTGGCTGCGAGGTCGTGCGCGATACTCCGGAGGCCAATTTGCGGGCAATGGCCCGCTATGCCTTCAACTGCGAGCAGACTCTTCAAGAAGCACACGCCTTGAACAAGGACTCCTGAAAGTGACGGAACTCAAAAACCATCGGATTATTCTTCAACCCACGCACGCAGAATTGACGGCGCCGGAAGGAACCCCTCTGCGCGACCTCCTCTTTGAGCAGGGAGTGGAATTCCCCTGCGGAGGGCAAGGCCGCTGCCGCGGCTGCCGGGTCCGGGTGCACCAGGGAAGGGTGGAAATCAACGCGGCCCAGCGCGAGCGGCTTTCTGATGAGGAGTTGGCCGCTGGCTGGCGACTAGCCTGCCAATGCTCGCTTGAAGACGACTTGGTTATCGAGCTTCGCCAGTGGGACGCGGCCATTCTGGCGGACGACACAACTTTCAGTTTCAAGCCGCGCGAGGGCCTTGGCGTCGCCGTGGACCTGGGAACCACCACCCTGGTAGCTCAGTTGGTGGACTTGGCCACGGGAAAGGTCATGGCCGTTCGAACGGCCCTCAATGCCCAGGCGCGCTATGGGGCGGACATCATGAGCCGGCTCCAGTTCGCAACGTCTGAAAGCGGCCGGTCCACCCTTACACCGTTAATTCGCCAACAAATTGCAGGCTTGATCCATCAGCTCGTTCAAGTGGCCAAGGTAGCACGCGCTGAGGTGCGCGACGTGGTGCTGGTGGGCAATACAGTGATGCATCACCTATTTTGCGGGATTGACGTGGAGCCCCTTTCGCATTACCCTTTTGAATCGAAGGAACTTGGTCTTCAAACCTTTCGTCCGCGAGACCTCGCATGGGACCTGAACGACGCCTCCGTGGTCCGCTTTCTGCCCTGCCTGGGCGGATTTGTCGGCAGCGACATTCTAGCCGGTATTCTGGCCACAAATCTGGGGGAAAGCCAGCCATTCGTTGGGCTGATGGACCTTGGAACAAACGGCGAAATTGTCATCGGCAATCGCGAGAAGCTGTTCTGCGCCTCAACGGCCGCCGGCCCGGCCTTTGAAGGAGCAAAAATCTCGATGGGCATGCGCGCCTCGACGGGCGCCATCAGCCAGGCGGAGGTTGTGAATGACCGTTTGTTATGCCACGTCCTGGGAAACGTCGCTCCCCAAGGCCTGTGCGGAAGCGGCTTGGTGGACGCGGTGGCCGCGGGTTTAGAGATGGGAGCTATTCAAGAATCCGGGCGGCTGGCCAACGGCGCTAAGGAATGGATGCTGGCGCCACCTGTGGCGCTGACCCAAAACGACATCCGGGAACTGCAACTCGCCAAAGGCGCGATTGCCGCCGGCGCGCGGATTCTTCTAGAGCGCTCCGGAACTACCTTCGCTGATCTAAAGAACCTATATTTGGCTGGCGCGTTCGGCAATTATATTCGCCGCGTAAGCGCGCAAAGGATCGGCCTAATCAATCTGCCTTCCGACCACATCACTCCGGCGGGCAATACTGCTCTGCTGGGAGCCAAGCTTGCCTTGTTCAGCTTGGACGGTGAAGACGGCTCCTACACGCAAGTACGACGTAAAATCGAGCATGTGGCTCTCAAGGCCGACACCAACTTTCAAGACATCTTTGTGGGAGAATTAACTTTTCCGAGCAGCAGCCATGTTCACACCTAGAGGGAGGAGAAGATGAGCATCTTTGAAGATTTGCAGCAAGCGATTATTGACGGGAAGAGTCCCGTCTCCAAAGAGTTGACCAACAAGGGACTGAGCGAGGGCGTGAGACCTGCGGAGTTTTTCCCAAATGCCATCATCCCGGCCATGAACGAGGTCGGGCGCCGCATGCGGGAGTGTGAGTTCTTTATTCCCGAAGTACTGATCGCCGCGCGCGCTGCCCGCGCCTCCACGGACATCCTTCGCCCTCTGCTCGTTGGGGAAGAAGCCGTCCGTTCCGCTGGCACGGTGATTTGTGGCACGGTGAAAGGCGACTTGCACGACATCGGGAAAAATATCGTGGCCATGATGCTGGAGAGCGCCGGCTTCCAAATCGTCGACTTGGGTGTGGACGTTCCGCCGGAGAAGGTTGTGGAAGCTGTCCGCCAGCACCAGGCAAATGTAGTCGCCATGTCGGCGCTCCTGACCACAACCATGGGCAATATGAAGGCGGTGATTGACGCTCTGGAAAGCGCAGGACTGCGTAACCAAGTGAAGGTCTTGGTCGGCGGCGCTCCTGTGACCGAGGCGTGGGCGCGCTCGATTGGCGCGGACGGCTACGGCAAGGACGCCTCCGCCGCCGTAGAAACCGCCCGGAGCCTGCTGGCGGCGTAAAGTTGCTGCGGAGAACCGGTACTGCCGGGGCGCTCACGGGCCCCCGGCACAGCGAACCATGAAAGGAAGGAAGAAGCCATGATGACCTCACGCGAACGCGTGCGTCTGGCCCTGGAGCATAAGGAAGCCGATCGGGTCCCCTTGGACCTCGGCGCCAGCGCTGTGACCGGAATGCATGTGGATACCATTTATAAGCTCCGCCAAGCGCTCGGGCTGGATGACCCCGGAACACCCGTCAAGGTGACCGAACCTTACCAGTTGCTGGGCGAGATCAAGCCCGACCTCATGGAAGCGCTGGGGATCGACGTGGTGGGGCTGGGCCAACCCACCACCATGTTCGGTTTCAAGAACGAAGATTGGAAACCCTGGACGACTTTCGAAGGCACGCCAGTGATGGTTCCGGGAGGCTTCAACATCGAACCCGACGAGAAGGGTGACATCCTGATGTATCCCGAAGGAGATAAGTCCGTACCGCCCAGCGGCCGCATGCCCAAAGGGGGATTGAATTTCGACGCTATTGTCCGCCAGCCTCCCATCGACGATGAAAAATTGAGCGTGGAGGACAACCTGGAGGAATTCGGCCCCATCTCCGCCGAGACCCTTGAATATCTGCGGCGCGAAGCGGACCGCATCTACACGCAAACGGACAAAGCGATTCTGGCAAGCTTCGGCGGGACGGCCTTCGGCGATATCGCCCTGGTTCCCGCCACCTGGCTCAAACATCCCAAGGGCATCCGCGACATCGAAGAGTGGTACATCAGCACTGCCACCCGCCGCGACCACGTTTACAAAATCTTCGAGCGGCAGTGTGAAATCGGGATTAGTAATCTGGAGAAGATCTTCAAGGCCGTAGGAAATCGCGTCACCGCCGTCTTTATAACCGGAACGGATTTTGGCCAGCAAAACGGGCCTTTCATCTCCGTGAAGACGTACCGCGATCTTTTCCAGCCCTTCCATAAGCAGGTGAATAACTGGGTCCACAAGAACACCGAGTGGAAATGCTTCATTCACTCCTGCGGGTCAGTACGGGCTCTCCTGCCGGACTTTATCGAGTCGGGCTTTGACATTGTCAATCCGGTGCAATGCTCGGCAGCCGGTATGGCGCCGGAAGAATTGAAACAAGAGTTTGGAAGCCACGTGACCTTCTGGGGCGGTGGCGTTGATACGCAGCATACGCTTCCTTTTGGGACTCCCGAGGAAGTTCGTCAGGAAGTCTGCGCTCGTCTGAAGATTTTTGGGCGGAACGGTGGTTTCGTTTTTAATACCACGCACAATGTGCAGGCGCGCGTTCCCGTTGAAAACGTTCGAGCCATGTACGATACAGTCCGCAAATGCGGACAATACCCTCTTTAAAGAAGCTCGTCTCCCGAGAGGCGTTCAGCTCTCCCAGAGCGCCCAGCTCTTTTGGGGCAGTTGAAAAACCAGCCCTATTCTTTGAAAGACCAGCGAATACAAATCTGATGATAAGGCCTGACCTCTTGTAACTATGCGGGTTTAAGAGAGGTCGGGCCTTCTCAAATCCCCAAAAGGCGAAAGGAAAGCGAAACCTGTCAAAACTTGTCCCAAACGTTGCTCTTTAAGTTAATAACGAGATGTGGTATTCATATCGTGGAGCTTTGAGCTTGGCGGACCCCACGAGAGATTGAGAGGTGCCGGCCGGCGGCTCCCGGTCAATTGAGTTGACTCTGAAAATTTTTTCTAGGCGGAGGTATGCAGTGAGAAACGATGGGAGTGTGATGACGATGGAAAAAAGTCCCACAAGCGTGCTGGCGGCGTTTGAAATCCTCCTTGAGGAACTGGAAGCAGAAATCGAAATGATTAACAAAACCGGAGCCAGAGCGTTTGCAAGCCGCGATTACGACCGCGCTCGCCAAGCCCTGGCGCGCGCCGACCAAGCGACGGTTTTCAGGGAACAACTGTCTGCCCTGCGCACAGAGTGGGACAAGCTGTCACCCTCACCCAGCGGTGAGGAAGACGAGCTGGACTTGGTTGCGCGCCACGATCTCACCCGGCTGCACCGAGGGCTGCGCACCCGAGAGACGGCTTACTTCAAACCCATTCTTCAAATCCTGCAACAAATGGGCGGGGCAGCCAAGACAAACGAAGTTTTGACCCGTGTCCAGAAGGTGATGAAAGGGACTCTCCAGGATGTCGATTACGAGCCCCTGGCTTCCGATCCCGATCTGCCGCGCTGGTGGAACACCGCGCAATGGGCCCACCATTCCATGGTACAGGCTGGACTGCTGAAGTCGGACTCTCCCCGCGGAACTTGGGAAATGACCGAAGCGGGCCTGAAGCTGATTTCGGAATTCGAGTCCTAAGAGCGGCAGGCATTAAGGGCCGATGGCAGAAGACCGAATTACTTGCACAAAGAGGATGTCGTCCGAGCCTTCGCCCTGGCAGGAATACTTCTTTTGTTTCTCACAACAACCGCCCGAAATTTGGGGGCCCCCTGCTCTACACACCTATGCCGGCGGGCCCTCAAAGATCGAAGCCTTTCACTTACTTACGATGCCTTGCGCCAGGGTTCTCCGCTCGCACTAAGCGTATGCATCAGCATGCCCTCACCTTCCGCGGCCAGCCTTGAGGAAGGATTCAGATAATCGTCCACGAGAGCGCGCAGTTCCGACCCCGCCAAGGGTTTTTGCACATATTCGGTCGCTCCCATGTCTAGTGCGCTGACGCAGCACTTGGCATCAACCTTTCCAGTGAGCACAAGCACGGGGGTCCTGTGGTCAGTTTCAACGGCCTGCCGAAGCACTGAGCGGCCTTCAAAGTCAGTACTCCCCTGGTCAACCATGACCAGGTCAAAGGATTCCTTCCCCAGTAGCCCGGCCGCAGCGACGTATGAACCAGAGGGTCGCACCTCGTAGCCGAGGTAGCGCAGCATGGCTGTGTAATCACTTAAATCTTGCGGGTTCTCATCAACCAGGAGCAGCCTGGGTTTCCGTTCGCTTGAAAAATCAGGGTTAGCGCGTCCACTGAATGTCTGTCGGTTCATGGTGCCTCCCTTGTCTCTGAAATGATCAGCGCAAGCCGCTCAATGAGCGCAAACGCCGCGGCGCACGGACCAATTCCCTGCTGATCAAAATGGCCGCCGCCCCGAAAGCAAAAATTCCTTCCGCCCTCGCTATATCGACCACGCCGGGATCGAGTCGAGCAAACATTTCGCTCGCACGTGATTCCTTTATTGAATTCCAAGGCGCCCGATCTCAACCCCGCGGCTTATCCTCTAAGCCCACGCTTGCTTAGATGCCTCAAACCCCTCTCAAGGATTCCACCCCTGAAGGATTTAATTAGGAAAAATCCATCGAACAAACAAAAGACGGCTAGCCGCACGGGACTGCCTGGTGCCACCCACCCGTAAGAGATTGAACTTGCTACCTTAGTCTTAACGGGTTAGCCAAGAGCGGGCCCGCACGGTCATAAATGCATAGGGGAAAATCCAGGTCAGGCCGACCAGGGAATAGTAGGAGTAGAGCACCCCGTAGAAGAAGTCCGGGGATTTTTCCGTTCGCAGGTAGTAGATCGTATTGAAGAAGGCCGTAATGCCTACCACCGTCAAAAAGCGGATCAATAGCGTAGGTTCGTACGCGACCAGGGTAAACAACATCGCCAGGCTGGAATAATACACAGGGTAACGCACGTTGGTAATCACCCGGTCCGCCAGAGCGAACAGCCTTGACGCCAGAGGTCTTTTCCAGACGATTCCCAGAAAACGGATTTCCTCACGCACGTAGCTCCGGTTCCACCGAATGAACATCTTACAGAGCTTGGAATATGTGGTCGGAACAACAGTGTGGGCGACGGCAGAACCCTGGTAAACAGCGTCATAGCCTTCCTGGAAGATGTAATTCGTCAGCGCACGGTCTTCTCCATAAGTGCACTTGGAACCCAGGAACGTCTGGTGCTTCCAGGCTTCCAGGACACGCCGAACCACGGATACCCGGTAGGCCGTAATGGCGCCCGGACAGCAGTAAACATTGCGGAACGCCGATTCTGCGGCCCGCAACAGGTCACAGGAAAGGATGTATCGGACGTGCAGCATCCGGGGGATGACGCCTTCCGTGCGGTTGTAAACACCCACTCGCCCGGCCACAGCCGCAACCCGCTCCTCCCGAAAAGGCCCCGCGGCCTCGATCAGCGTGTTCTTCTCAATCACGCTGTCCGAATCCAAAGTGACCACAACCTCTCCCCGCGCCTTCTCAAAACCGGCCGCCAGCGCTTCCCGCTTGCCGCGGTTCATGGGGAACTGAATCGCCGTCACCAGGTCCGGATGCCGGGCCGCCGCTGCTTGGATATGCTTCCAGGTATCGTCCTTGCTGCCATCATCCACCACCAGGATCTCCAGTCGTCCCGCCGGATAGCGGCTGGCCGCGACGGAATCAATGGACTGTGCCACCATTGGTCCCTCGTTATAGGCAGGGATGATCACGGTCAGGGTTGGAGCCGCATCGAAAGGAGCAGCGGGAAAGGGCCGGTACAGGAGCCAGAGGAACGTTCGGAAAGCCAGCAGAAGAGTTCCCATAATGGCCCAGAGGAACGCCGGGTAATAAACAAACCGGGTCCAATGGTGCGCCTCAGCAGAAACCCAAATAGGACGAAGCATGGAGTTTCGCGTCACTAAATAGACGGTCAGAACAAAACCCACGACGATCGCCACGCCCATGAGCCAGTTCCAGACGGCGCTCGAGGCATCCTTGGAGGTAGGAATAGATTCTACTTTCGCCATAGCAGGGTCAATCTTCTTCGGTGGCGGCTCGATCGGGCACATGTCTCCCGGCAACCGCCGCCAATTGGATGGTTGAAGTATTTCGGGTGTATTCCCCATCTCGTGCTCCAAAGTCCGGTGCGCTATCTTGCCCGGCATCGATTCAAATTAAGCCCTGCCCATCTTTCTCAGGATGCAAATCCCCCTCATCACTCCAGCCGCAGGCTTGGCCGGCATAGCTGGACAGATGAACACGACTAGGATCAGGCTGTTGAAATCAGCAGAGGTGAATGCCCAGACGAACTCCGCCCAGACCCTCCAATTTGAGTCTTCTAGTAAGCGTTTGTACCCTTCACGAGCAAACAACCTATAGCCGGACAATCCAGCCTGGCCAGCGGTGCACCTCGAGCGCTGACGTCCGCGTAAGGCGCCGCCAAAACAAAACCACTTGAGTTGCTGTTGTAGTCCGCACTGCTAAGGAATAGATTTTTCATGAAGTTTACAATTAGTCGAGGATTGTGCGAGGTAGTATGTTTCCCTGTCGTTAGAAAGATTGCATCGCAAATGCGCAGTGAATAGAAGTTCAAACGGCAACACCCCGTCTGGGTC
>JBJKQF010000331.1:0-8986 GCA_046705545.1 Terriglobia bacterium | reverse complement strand
AACTTACAATATTGAAGGAAAGTTTCATACGAAAGATTACCTCCAAAGGATCGGGGTCCCCGAGATCGCTCCGGCGACCAGCCCCTTCGACCCGGGATATGATCCGGTGACGCTTGAAAGCCATTTGAATCAAAGCTCCCACCTAATGTCCATCCTGAAGATCTCCATGGCTTGCTGGATGGTGGCCAATGAGAAGGCCACGCGCCGCAAGATCGCCGCCGCCAAGCGCTTCGGTGTCCCGACTGTTACCGGTGGGGGGCCATTCGAAGTCGCGGTATCCCAAGGGGAACTTCCGGCATACCTTGACCTGTGCGCGGATGTAGGCGTCACCAGAATTGAGTGTGGAGAAGGATTCACGGAGATGCCGCTTGAAGCGGCAAACGTCGTCAAGATGGCGGCAGAGCGCGGACTCGACGTGCAATTCGAGCTGGGCAAAAAGCACAGCGGCGCCTTCACAGAAAAAGCGGTGGAAGAGTTAATCGAACAGGGAAAGAGATGGCTGGATGCGGGTGCGCTGCAACTGGTTGTGGAAGCTCGCGAGAGCGCTCAGGGGGTTGGACTCTTTGACGACCAAGGGAAATTTAACCGGGGCTTTGCCGACCGTTTTGCCCAAGCCTTTGGATTGAAGCTCGTCTTGTTCGAGGCTCCCAACAAACCCAGCCAATTCGCGTTGCTCGACCACTTCGGGCGCGAAGTACACCTTTGCAATATTCGTTTGGAAGAAGTTCTGCGGGTTGAAATCTACCGCCGCGGCCTCCACTCCGATGCCTTTGCTAAAGAAAACCTCCGGCCCCGCCGCCCCGAACGGAGCACCTTGGAGGTTCCCGCTAATGCGTAACTCCGTCACCATTGGATGCTACAGCGACACCCTCGGAAAGTTCCGGGAGGGGTACGCGATTGTAGCCATTGATGTCATCCGCGCCACCACGACCGCCGTCACAGCGGTGGCCCGCGGGCGCAGGTGCTTTATTGCGCCGTCGCTGGAGAAAGCCCTCCAACGCGCCCAAACCCTCGAGCGGTCGCTGTTGGCCGGTGAAGTAAGCGGATTGATGCCTGCCGGTTTCGACCTGAACAACAGTCCTGTCGCACTGGATGACGGCAGGGACCTCTCTCGTCCAGTGGTGCTTCTCTCCTCTTCCGGCACCCGGCTGATGAATGACGCCAGCCGTTGCCAAGCCGCGTATGCGGCCTGCTTCCGGAACTACGCCGCTCTCGCCGATCACCTCATCGGAACGCATTCAGACGTCGCACTTGTCGGTGCCGCTACCCTGGGAGAATTCCGCGAGGAAGACCAGATGTGCAGCGCCTGGATCGCCGAGGCGTTGCTGCGCGCCGGGTATCTTCCCAGAGACTCCAAGACCCTGGAATTCGTCGAGCGCTGGAGTGGCGCCTCGCCAGAAGCCTGCTTGGTTGGCAATAGCGCCGCCTACCTTCACCGGAGCGGCCAGCTCGAAGATTTGGATTTTATCCTGGCTCACGTCAACGATCTCGACACCGTATTTAGGATCGTAGATAACGAAATCATCATGCTGCCTCAGCGCCGCTTCACCGCGCAGCCGCTCTTCAAAGAAGCAGATTCCAAAACCAGCTCAACGGTGCCTGCATGATTCGTATCGAAGACACAACCACCCCGGTAGTCATCATCCAGTTTTCCCGTGGTCTTGCGCACGGTGGTCTCGGCGCCATGCGAAGCCTGGGACGGCTGGGGGTTTCCGTTTACGCCGTGAATGGGGACTCGAACTCCCCATCCTTCTCATCCCGGTACTGCCGGGGAGGATATTTCTGGGATCTCGACAGGGCAAACCCGGAAAGAACGGCGGAGCGTTTGTGCTCGATGGCCCGCCAAACCGGACGCCGGCCCATTCTGCTCGCGACCACTGAGGATGCGGCAATCTTCGTTGCTGAGAACACGCGCGTCCTCGAGGAAGCGTTTATTTTCCCTGATCGGTCGCCATCTCTCATCCATTCTCTGGCCAGCAAGAAGGAAATGTATTACTTGGCGAAGCGGCTTGGGGTTCCGACCGCAGAAACTTCCTTCCCTCAAAACCGGGAAGACGTACTTGAATTTCTCGAACAGGCGAACTTCCCCATCATGCTGAAAGGCATCGACGGGTTGCGTCTTCGGAAGCGAACGGGAGTGACGATGGTCATCGTGCGCGACAAGCGAGAGCTCTTGGAGAGGTACGATGCCATGGAAGAACCGGGAGAGCCCAACCTGATGCTTCAGGAGTATCTTCCGGGAGGCGACGATACCATCTGGATGTTCAACGGGTACTTCAACAAACACTCAGAGTGCCTGCTGGGAATTACCGGTAAGAAAATTCGCCAGCACCCCATCTACACCGGGTCCACCAGTCTGGGAATTGCCCTCCCGAACGAAGCCGTCGCGGAGGCCACCAAGAACCTCATGAAAGCAATCGGCTATCAAGGAATTCTCGATATCGGCTATCGCTATGACGCTCGCGACGGGCTCTATAAAGTTTTGGACATCAATCCCCGCCTCGGAGGTACGTTCCGGCTCTTCGTAACTGAAAACGGCATGGATGTGGTGCGAGCCCTTTACCTGGATTTGACGGGGCAGCCCGTCCCCTCCGGGGATCCGGTTTGGGGCCGGAAATGGATGGTCGAGGACGCCGATTGTGTTTCATGCTTCCGATACTTCAAGGACGGAAAGCTTTCCTTCAAAGAATGGGTCAAATCCTATCGCGGACTCCAGGAGGGCGCATACTTCGCCTGGGATGATCTTCGACCTTGCCGGATCGCATGGAGCCGGGATATTCGGAGATTGTTCCGCCAGGTCTTCGTTAAATCGGGTGGCCGCGCAGGCTCGCCCTTCTCTCGGAGGGGAAACACCCAGATGAAGCAAACTCCACTGGGCGGTTCTCCGGCGTCGCGTGTCAGCCCGGAAAACGAGCTCTGATCCTGTCTGGGATCTGAAATCTCAGTCCACTTGTCTGCAATCGAGTTTGAAAGTTCTAAATCATATGGCATCCGCGATACTGGGATACAAAATCGAAAGCGCGCCTGAGCGTAAAGAGCGTTGGGTTCTGCCGGAATTCGCTTCTGGCGCGAAACCTCCGTCGGCAATGACTTACTGGCGCACGGTTCGCCACCTGCGCTGGTCGCAAATCGCCTGGCGCGGACGGCAGCGCTTGATGCACCGCACTGCCTGGGGGCTGCAACCGATGCAAAGTTCCGTCCGGTTGAGGGGGCTGGGACAGTCTGCAGCCTTTCCGGAATGGCAACCTGTCCAGGCACGCCAAATGATCGAGACCCGCGAGTTTAGCCTGCTGAACATGACAAGCAGCCAAGAGGAACAGATCGCGTGGTCCCCGCAGGAGTTCCCGCGACTGTGGGTTTATCACCTCAATTACTGCGATTTTCTGAATCTTGACCTCAGCCGCCCTGAGGACCGTCTCCTGCGGCGCAAAGCGCTTGCAATTATGGCCGACTGGTGTGAGCAAAACGCGACGGGCACCGAAACCGGATGGGAACCCTACCCTCTTTCGTTGCGAGTCGTCAACTGGCTCAAGTTCCTGCACAGGAACGATCCTCATCTGGGAACCTTCGAGGACCGAACGTCGGTGACGAAGATTCTCTCCAGCCTGCACCATCAAGCCTTCGCGCTGGAGCAGAAATTGGAATTTCATCTGAGGGCCAATCACCTGCTGAAAAACATCAAGGCCCTCCTGTTTGCCGGCGAAATGCTTGTGACCTCTGATAGTAACCGCTGGTGGACAAAAGGGGCGAACCTGCTAGAGTCGCAGCTCAAAGAGCAGATTTTGGAGGATGGTGGGCACTGCGAGAGATCCCCCATGTACCACGCCGAAGTCATGGAAGACCTTCTCGATCTACAGACGCTGGTTTCGGCGGGCAGAAATTCCCTGCCATGTGCGCCGGTGCTTTCCGACAGTATCTTGCGCATGGCCGATTTCCTTGAAGCAATGCTTCACCCCGACGGGGAAATTGCGCTTTTCAACGATTCTGCATTGGGGGTCGCTCCTCCAGCCCAGGAACTGCTTTTGCGGGCCAAAACACCTTCATGCCAGATCACAGGGGCCCTCAAGGTTCTGCCGCGAACCGGCTATGCCGTAATCCGCCACGACGAATCTAAGAGCCGCCTTCTTTTCGACTGCGGTCGGCTCGGACCCGATTACCAGCCCGGACACGGACATTGCGATGTGCTGAGCTACGAGCTTTCGCTCGACGGGCAAAGGGTGATCGTGGATACAGGAGTCAGCACTTATGAAGAGGGACGCGAGAGACATTACGAGCGTTCAACGGCAGCTCACAATACGCTCCGCATCGACGGCGAGGAGCAGGCGGAAATCTGGGCCAGCTTCCGGGTAGGCCGCCGCCCCGGCGTCGATCCGATCAAAAGCGGAAGCGTTAAGAAATATCAGTTTGTCAGAGGTTCCCACAACGGGTACCGGCGCCAGGGTATTGTCCACACCCGCCAAGTCATTCTTGGCCCCGAAAACTGCTGGATCATTTTCGATTCCCTGCAAGGGAAAGGGCGTCATCACGTTGAATCTTTTGTCCATTTTCATCCTCAGGTTCAAGTCGAGGCCTGGGATGGCGGCGCCGCTTCTTCGCCAAGCGGATTGCAGAAGAAACTTCTTATCCGAGTTGGAAGCCGCAGTTATTTCCTTCTGGCTTCTTCTGAAGGGACGATGTCCTTAAGAGAAGCTTGGTATTCTCCTGAGTTTGGCCGGCGCGAGCCGCAGATGGTCTGTCATCAAGACTGGGACGGCCCCCTCCCTGCAAACTTTTTATATGCCATAGTGCCGGCCGGCAGGAAGATTCCTAACATCTCCCTCCAGTCAGATCAGAAGTCGATCGAAATCGATAGCGTTCACATTCCCTTAAGTTAGGTGAGTCCATTGAATATTCTTTACGTTTCCCAGTATTTTCCCCCAGAGGTTTGCGCTCCCGCCATTCGTGTGAACGAGTTCACGCAAGAGTGGGCAAAGGCCGGGCATTCAGTCCGAGTCTTGACCGGATTCCCGAATCACCCAGAGGGGGTCCTGCACCCAGATTACCGGAAGCGGTGGATGCGTGGCTTTGCGCAGGAAAATCACGGTGGGGTCAAAGTCTCGCGAACCTGGCTCCTGCCTGCGCGAAACCGGGGTCTGTGGGGGCGCGCCGCCAACTACCTGTCCTTTGCGGCGTCAGCAAGCCTCACCGGTCCGTTGGTCGCCGAGCGGCGGAGCGCCGTCATCGGGACCTCCCCGCAACTCCTGGTCGGTGCGGCGGGTTACGCCATTGCGCGCAGTCGCGGGCTTCCTTTTGTGTTTGAGGTACGCGACCTATGGCCACAGTCTATCGTCGCCGTCGGAGCGGCCAGCGGGCGCTCATCCTTCTACCGGGGTCTGGAGCGACTGGCCAATTACTTGTACCGCCATGCCGACAAGATCGTCCTGGATGGCGAAGCCAAGCGGTCGCAGCTTGTTGACATGGGTATCCCCGTCGAGAAGACCGTGGTAATCAGGAACGGCGTCTCCACGGACTTTTGTCTGGACCCGCAATCTTCCAGCGTCCAGGAGGCGCAGGAAGAAACCAGGAAACGGCTGGGGCTCGAGAACAAGTTTGTCGTCATGTATATCGGCACCCTGGGAATGGCCCATGGTCTTGAAACCGTCTTGCTGGCCGCCGAGCGGCTGAGGAATCGTCAGGACATTTCTTTCGTAATCCTCGGCGACGGCGCAGAGCGCGAAACACTCCTCCGCAAGAGCCAGGAGTTGCGCCTCTCCAACGTCCTTTTCCTCGGCAAGCAGCCTCGCGAGGCCATACCAGGCTATCTCGCTGCGGCTGACGCTTGCCTGGCGCCCTTGAGGAAACGCGAAGTCTTCAAGACGGCGATCCCCTCCAAGATGTTCGAAGCCATGGCGGCCGGAAAGCCTGTGCTGCTGGGTGTCGAAGGAGAAGCCAAGGATATTCTGCTGGACGCGCAGGGTGGGATTCCTGTTCCGCCCGAAGACCCAGGGGCCTTGGCAGAAGCAGTCTTGCAACTTCGCGCGAGCCCCGCTCTCTGCAACGAGATGGGCGTGAGCGGAAGGCACGCCGTTCTGAGCAAATATTCACGCCATGGGCAAGCGGCGGCTTATCTTAGCCTGCTCGATGAACTGACTCACGGCACCCGGGGCCGCGCGCAGGTCGCGCTCCCGTGGACGGCAGAAACCGCTCCCGAAAAACCTTCCAACGCGCTGACTTCCAGAGGGTCCTAAAAATGTCAAACATATACTTCACTCTTTTCGCAGTCGGTGTCTTCTTAACGTGGCTCACCACGCCGGCAGTGATCAGTGTCGCATACCGCTTTCGCGTTTACGGCCATGCGCATGGAGGCCGCAGGCAGGAGTCCATTCCACGCCTGGGTGGTCTGGCCGTATTCCTGGCGCTTGTGCTGGCGGGATTCTTTCTGAATTTTGTGATCAACTACGCGCATGAACCAATTGTCATCCCTTGGCACATCTTAATGAGCCTCCTGCTGCCTGCCTCGCTGGTGCTCCTCCTGGGAGCGTATGACGATATCGCCGGAGCGACGCCCGGTCAGAAATTGCTGGTTGAATTCCTGGCGGCAAGCTTTGCCTGGTTTCTGGGAATTCGTGTCCATGCGGTGCCTGTCCTCGGGTTCCCAATTCACAGTGAAGTCCTCAGCTTTTTGGTGACTGTCCTGTGGATCCTGACTGTCACCAATGCTTTGAACTTGATTGACGGGCTGGACGGCTTGGCAGTGGGCATTGCATTCTTCGTGGCGCTTGCCATCTTCGTGGTGGCCTTCATTGAAGGGAACACACCGACGTGCCTGCTCTCCATTGCGTTGGCCGGCTCGCTTCTGGGATTTCTCCGATTCAACTCGGCGCCCGCGAAGATTTTCCTGGGAGACACGGGCAGCCTGTTTCTGGGTTTCCTGCTCGGTTCGCTGGCAGTTTTTGCGTCCGCCAAAAGCTCGACCCTGGTTGCCCTTGCGGTACCTTACCTGGCGTTTGGAGTTCCGGTACTCGATACTTCCCTGTCTGTGGTGAGGCGCTTCCTGAGTGGGCGCCCGGTGTTCGGAGCCGACTGCAACCATATTCACCACAAGCTGATGGAATCAAACTCTTCGCCCCAGCGCGCGGTCTGGGCACTTTACGGGCTGGCCGCGATGTTTTCCATCGGCTCGCTCCTCATTCTGGTGTGCACTCACAACGTTTTTCTGCTCCTCATCGCCCTATGCGGTGTTACGGGATGGTTTCTTACCACCCAGGTTCAGTACGAAGAACTCATCGAGCTCTACGCTTATTTGACACGGTCTGTACGGTCACACCGCCGTGCGATGGCCAATCGGATCCTGATTCGGAAAGCGTCCCAACAATTGGATCGATCTTCCGGGGTGGAGGAGAGTTGGGATCTCTTGACCGGCATTCTGAAGGATCTTGGTTTTGACGGAATCCGTTGCCAGCTGGGGCTATGGCCGGGAAACTCAGCTCCCATCCTGCCTGCTTGGCAGCGCCTGGGAAACATGCATCCTGATCATCTGTGGAGCACTTCCATCCCGTTGCGCGCCGGCAATTTGAAGCTAGGCACCTTGCAGCTTCAGCGATCCCTGGGCAAGAACTATATGCCCTTTCAGATCACTTCCCTTCTGGAGTCCCTCAATCCGCCGTTTGAATTGAGACTGAAACTCGCGCATGAATCCAAGGCGGCCAACCTGGAAGCTGAATTCGGCAGAGCGGACCAGAGGGAAAGTGGCCTCAAGGGATCCAAGAGGGTTATTCTCTACGGCGCGGGCCGGGCCGGAGTCCTTCTGCTGCGGGAACTCCGCAGGCGGGGCGAGGCCGAGGTCATCGGGTTTATTGATGACGACCCCAATAAGATCGGGACCAAGGTGGCTGGTGTTGACGTCTTGTGCGGCGGCGACTCAATAGGGAAAGCCGTGCTCCAGTCTTGCGCCGACGAGGTCATCTTCAGCATGGCCACGGCCAGCTTCCACACGCTGATGCAGATCCTCGCGCGCTGCAAACAGGTTCCCGTTTCTGCGAAGATCATTCCCACGTTGCGGGAAATCACGAGTGGTCTGGCCAGCATCAGCAGCGTCCGCGACGCCCAAATCGAAGAACTGCTGGGGCGTGACAACATTCGCGCCAAGGAGTTTAGTCCTGAAGTTCGGAAAACCTACGAGGGCAAGCGGATCCTTGTGACGGGGGCGGGCGGCTCGGTCGGCAGCGAACTGGTCCGGCAGTTGCTCCTGTTCAACCCTTTAATGGTAGGGGTTCTGGACAAGGATGAAAACTCCATCCACCAACTCCAAGAAGAGTTGAAGTTCAGCTATCCGAAGGCGCCCATCTGCCCTTACATCGCGGACATTCGGCACCGCGAGAGGCTGTTGGCCGTGTTCACCGATCTTAGGCCGCAGATCGTTTTCCATGCGGCGGCCCATAAGCACGCGCCGTTGCTCGAACGGCATCCCTCCGAAGTGGTTCTGAACAATGTCCTCGGAACCAATACTTTGCTTCAAACAGCTTCCGAGAAAGCAGTAGAACGGTTTCTGTTTATTTCGGCAGACGAAGCCGTTAATCCAGCCAGCGTGATGGACGCCACCAAGCGGGTGGGAGAAATGCTGGTTCAACTCAGCGCGAACGGTGGGCCCATGCGGGCGGCCTGCGTGCGTTTTGGGAACGTTATGGACAACCGTGGGGGCGCTGTTCCGCGCCTCCAAAGGCAGATTGCCGAAGGCGGTCCTATTACGGTTACGCACCAAGACGTGGTCCGTTTTTCTGTGACCACCCCCGAAGCCGTCCAGTTGGTGCTGAGCGCCGGAAGCATCGCCAACCATGGCGAAGTTTTCGTTCTGGATATGGGAAGTCCGAATAAGCTTCTGGCACTGGCAAGTGAAATCGTCGCCCTTTCGGGACTCCAAGCCGGCAAGGAGATTCGAATCTCGGTCAACGGACTGCGGCCTGGTGAAGCTCCTGAAGACCTGGCTTGCGCGAACGAACCTACACGG
>JBJKQF010000330.1:0-22859 GCA_046705545.1 Terriglobia bacterium | reverse complement strand
CGGCGCTGACTTGGCTTGCAAAGGCCGGGTGCGATGCTTTCACGCTCGCCCGGATTGCAGGGCATTCTAATATCACGATCACTCAGAGATATGTGCACCCGGAAACTGAAGCAGTAGAGGCCGCCTTCCAAAAACTGGTCACATACGGTGGTCAGCAAGGAAAAACACTGACATCGGATGCTGGCGCAAATCAGTCTGTAAGCCTTTTGATTTCGAAGAGTTAATTGGTGGACCTGGAGGGGTTCGAACCCTCGACCTCATGACTGCCAGTCATGCGCGCTCCCAACTGCGCCACAGGCCCCCGAGAGAAACGTAAGTCGTGCAAAATCAATAGTACCTTATAGTGGCTGCATGGGTAAAGCGGGTTTCGCTGCTCGCGCTTAGGGCGCCGCAGGACTCAGTTCGTAATGATGCGGCTGCGCCTCGGCGGCAACGTGGGCCGCAGCGGTCAAGCGCTCCTGCTCACGGCTCAGGACATCCAGAATGTTTGAGACCGCCTGCTGGAGGCCGGGAGTCTCGACCTTTTGCAGAGGCACCTGGATGGCGCGCCACCCGTAAAAGCGGATGTCCACGCGATGCCACACGAGGGTGAGAACCTTGTCCGCCTGCTCCATCATGGGCGTATCGCATTGTGCCAGGTTGACGCCGCGCGCCAGATCCTCGCTGTTGAATTTGCCCACCTTGCGCCCGTCGATCTTGAGCGTGTAGTCACCCGGCCGGAGCCCGGCAACACGCAGCGTTTCCACATCAAGCGCCTGGTACATTCCGCTCAGATGTACCACAAGCTTAGCCACTGGATTCGTGTCGGGACCGCTGAGCGGCGGGAGCGGCCAGAAGATTTCTTCCGTCCATCCTCCAAAAGGGTCGGGCGGAAACTGCGGCCATTTTGTGGAGTGCAGGGTCATGATGGGATAAGGCAGCGCCTTGTCCGTCTGGGTCCAGGTGACTTTGCCCTCGGAGACCGCGAGGTCCGTGACGCTTGCATTCTCGGATTCCTCCACCTTGCGATCCGCTGCGTTCAAGGCAACCCGGCTGACCGTCGCGGGGGCATTCCAGGCTTTGAGCAGTGTTTGCGCCATCACCAGTTCGGCGCTGGGCCCCGGGTGGACGCGGCCGGGAATAATTTTGTCTGCCAGCGACGGGTCTGACTGCTTCGCTCCTTCCATCAGCTTGACCAGCGGCGCGTGGAAGTCCACAACTTGCAGGTGGTGTTCCGCGCCCAGCTTGCGCACAAACTGGCCGTAGCGGCGCATCACGCTGTCGTAGCCACCGGGAGCGTGCTTGGGATTGTGGGGATAGGAAGGCGTCTGGGTGATGTCGTCCCAGGGCGTGGGCTCGATCAGCACAATCTTCACGCCGGGCAGGTGTGACTGGAGTGACTCGATAAGGTATTCGTAGCCGTCCTTGTAAGTGTCAAAAATGGCCTGGTTGAAAGGCTGGTACTTGCCGTCGTTCATGCCCAGCATGATGGTGATGATGTTCGGCTTGTAAGGAAAGACGTCGCGCTTCAGGCTGAGGTCGATGGGCGCATGCTCGCTCCCGGTGGCATCGGATACCGTCCAGTTGGTGGTGACGGTGGCGCCCCCGACCGCGGAATTCACAAATTTGACTTTCAGATCGGGATAGCGCGTCCGAACATAGGTTTCCACCGCCACAGTCCAGTAGCGCTGCTCCGTGATGCTGTCACCGTAGAAAAGCACCCGGTCGCCGTTCTTCAGGTAAAAGCTCCCGGCCGCCGCCACAACGGGCAAGAAGAAAATGAGCGCCACCAGGAAGGCGGCAAGGCGCCTCTTCGGATAATACATGTATGCCTCCGAGGATGAACTTTCCAGCCCTGCTATTGGATCACAATTCCACGGCGCGTGCCGGAAAGATGAGTGACAGCTTCGGGAGCCTGAATGGAACTCAGGTTACGTGCCATTCCAAGAAACTGAAGGCGCCGGGCAATCTCGCCAAGGGCGCGCCTTCAGGCCGAGTTCCCTCACGGAGTTTACCCTGCGCGGCAAGGCGAGACTCCTCGCTCCACGCGGAATCGCAGAGCAAGGATCTCGCCTTGAGGGTATTCTTCGAGCAGCCTCTTAGAACATCAGCTTCAGCGCGAATTGCACTTGTCGCGCCGTGCCCGTGCCAATCTGGCTTCCATTGGCATCGGCGATGGTCTGTCCCACGCGGCCAAAATTGGGGTTGATCGTACAACTTGCCGGCGTCGAACCTGACGCGCCGGTCACCGACGTGCAGATGCCGCCGTCGGGGCCGGCGAAATTAGGATGGTTAAAGAGGTTGAAAATGTCGGCCCGGAATTGCAGGGTCGCCTTGTCGCGGAAGCGGAAGTTCTTCATCATGGAGAAATACCATTGGAAGAATCCCGGACCACGCAGGGCGTTGCGTCCCACTCCTTGTGCGAGCGTACCCCACGAGCCGTCGTAGTTCGGTTGGACTGCGAAAGCGTTAATGTTGTAGCTCGAATCCGGCCAATGACGGTTCGCTAGCAACACAGACTGGCCGGCGACATAATCGGGCCGGATCGGGGTGCCGAAAAATCCACTGACGAGCTGAACGTTCACAGGAAGGCCCGTACGCCCTTGAACGATGCTGGAGGTTTGCCAGCCCCCCAAGATGCCGCGCACGAGCGACTGGGAGCTATCCAGGGTTGGAAGGCTATAAACGTAACTTGCCGAGAAATTGTGGCGCACGTCCCAATCCCCGCTGCCTCGGTCCTGTCCCGGATTGTATGGATTCGACCATCCGCTGAAAACGTTGACCAGGTTGTCAATCTCGTGGGACCAGGTATAGTTCGCATTGAGTTGGAGTTTCCCAACATGCCGTTTCAGTCCAACCTGCAGGGCGTTGTAACTGGAATTGAGCGAGTCAGAGTAGAAGTTTTCATTGGAGTAGCCGGAGAGCGGACGTGCTCCCGTGACCAAATTCGCCGGGTTGAGATTGACGGCGGCGAATGAGGCGCCCGCCTGCATGTGCCGGTCGCCGTTACCCGTGTAATTCACGGTCAGGATGGTGCCGTGGGCCAGTTGGTGCTGAATACCGAAAAGCCAATTGATCGAATACGGATCCTTGGGGTTTTGCGGGAAGATGTTGACGACCTGCGTCCCCGGGATCAGGGGCGGATTGGGCGAGGGATAGGCGATCGAGAAGGGAGGCGTGGCAAAAATAGCTTGAAAGACGTTCACGTTGTAATTGGCGTACTCAGGAATGTTGCTCGTCAGTCCCAAACCGAACTGCATGGGCATGTAGAAGATGCCCCCGTAGCCATGGATGACGGTCTTTCCCTTGCCGGTAGGATCCCAGGCAAATCCCACGCGCGGGGCCCAGTCCGTTCTGGGCGCGTGGTAGGCTGGCTGGCTGGCCGGAAGAAAGCTCTGGGTTGCAAAGTCGAAGTTCCTCTGCCGGTTGTGCTGTTCGCTCCAGACGGTGTTGTAGTCGTACCGCAATCCGAGATTCAACGTCAGGTTCGGACGCACCCTCCAGTCATCCTGGGCATAGAAGTCCCAGTTGGAATTCCGAACGCCTAGGAATCCAGGGAAGCCGTTCTTCGCCAAGACAAAGGGGTTGTTGTTTTCCAGGTCTGAGAAGCTGGCGTACTGGTAAGTCTGTAGCGGCCTCAGCCACGTATTCAGGCGGTTGACGCGAATCTGCGTTCCGAACTTCAGGGTGTGCCTTCCCGCAGCTTTAGTGAGGTTATCAAACAATTCGATAAAGGTGAAAGGCGTCACCTGATTGAAGGTGTTCGCTCCGGGCAGCGAGCCAAGGTTTGTAAAGAAGCCACTGAATGACACCAGCGGCGTGGGCGTATTGGAGTTGGTATCGGAGTAGAAGCGGGTGATGCCGGCGCCGAACTCGTTCAGAAGCGTGGGACTGATGATGTGCGTCCAGTCAAACTTGCCCAACTGCGTTCGCAAAGCCTGCGGCGACACCTGGCCCTGGTTGAGTCCGTAGGTATAGTTGGTCAAGGAGTCGTTGATGTTATACCGGAACATCAGGTGGTCTTTCTGGGTCAGGTTGTAATCCACCCGGATAGACCCCGTATTCTCCCGGTCCGTGGCGGGAAGAGCGGCGGGATCATAGACCAGCAGGCAGTTGCCGCCGGTGGGAGAGTCATAAAGCGCGCAGGTTGGATTGGCCGGCAGGGGAGCCATTTGAGCCAGCACCGGCTGCATGGACGCCACAAACTGCGAACGGACGTAGGCGCTGGGAACTTCGTAAAGAGAATTGATGTTGGTAATGTTCTGGCGAATGCCTTCATAGTTGACGAAGAAGAAGGCCTTATTGCGCAGGATGGGCCCACCGAAATTGCCACCGAAATCATTGAGTCGCAGAGGCGCCTTTTGGTCGGACAGGGTGTTCTGGAAGAAGTCCCTGGCATCGAGAGCGTCATTGCGCAGGTACTCATAGAGTTCACCGTGGAAGGAGTTGGTTCCGGATTTCGTGATCAAGTTCATCTGCGGGCCGAGCGAGTGGCCCACTTCCGCGCTATAGCCGCTATTCTGGAAATCAATCTCCCCGATGCTCGACATGCTAGCTCGGGTGATATGGGCCTGTTCCTGGCCTTCCGTCATCAGGAAGCCGTTGATGTCGCCACGCGTGGCGCTCTGGCCGTCCACGGTCACGTTCAACCCCGTGAAAACGTTCTCCTGCCCGTTGACGCTGCCCTGAAAGGTCGCTGTCGACCCCACCGACCCGGGGGCAATCTCCAGGAATTGACTCACGTCGCGCCCGTTGACAGGCAGGTTGGTAATTTGACGGGCATCCAGCCTGCCTCCCGCGGTGCTGCTGCTGGTGTTGACCGTGGTGGGCGTCCCCGTAACGGTCACCGACTGCCGGGTGGCAGCAAGCGGAAGCTTCAAAACGACGTTGACGATGGCGCCGACGCTGAGGGTTAAGGTCTCACTGGTCGCAACGCCGAAGCCTTGCTTGGTCGCCGAAACGACATAGTCGCCGGAGGGCAGGCCGGAGACCACGAAATTTCCCGAGGAATCCGAATGGGCGGTCGTGACAATGCCGGTTCCAACATTTTTGACCGTAACGGTCGCCTGCGGCACCTCAGCAGAGCTGGGATCGTGGATGGTGCCCGTGATGCGCCCCGTATCGAAAGCAATCTGGGCGCTTGCTGAAACGCTCAGCAGAAAAACAACAGCCAGCGATGCCAGAAAAAGTTTTGTCAGCTTCATGCTGTACCTCTCTCTTCTAGACGTTCAGAGTGGCAGGCGTCCAGCGCACCGCCCTCTCTCCCGAACAACCCAAGGCTTCCCGACAAAATCCTTGTTTGCTAGCTCCCCGGCTCTGCCGGGGGACGGGCCAAATCTAAAGCGGCCTTCTTCATCTCCCACATTTCTCCAGGCGAGCGAATCCCCCTGACCGCGTCGACAAGCCATTGGAAGAAAATTGCTCTTTGCGTAGGGATCGGAAGAGTAGATGGCGGCAACCATCCGTCAGGCTGGGACTCATCGAGATGACTTCCTCCCTTAATCGATTTCGACCTGACGCTGGAAACTTGCCTGAGTGAAGCAGTACTCAGTTGAGATCGGGAAGACCGCCCGGCGCGGACTCTCAACGGTCCTTACGCCTTGCCGCGGCTCCGTATTAGACCCTCATTGTTTCATTTCATCCTCGCCAGCTAGGACCGTCAATACGGCAAATCGACTAACTTCGGGCTTAGAAGTTGTTACCCCCGGCTGGCGAAACAACCCCCGACCCCGCCACTTCTTGCGATAGGAGAGAAATTCCGCATGCTTGCCTTCCAAAGAGGCTTCGTAACCGGCCGCGTGTCGCGTATCTCTCTGAAAACCTTGCTTGGACCGCCCTCGACCCACTCCGGCAATGCTAGAAAATATCTTTAACTTGCTAGGACACAAACCGTTGCGGAACCATGCCACTCACCGACACTTCATAGGTTAGGGAAACAGACCGAATAAGTCAAGCAATAAATGAATGAATACATAAAATTCAATCATTTGTTTAAATTTAACAATCATAATCATTCATATCATCCATATTTAAGAGGTAAAATTTAGATTATTTGATCTTTTTAGATTACTGAAGGATTGCAGTCCACGCCGGTAGGAGGGTCGCGAAGCCGCCTCGTTAGAGCGCTGGTCACCCACAAAGCTTGATCGTCCTGCTACGACTTCCAGACAACTTCCCACGACAGGGCGGTTGGGGTAATGTGCATGGTGTTTGCTTCGCGGCGCGCTTGCGCCCCGGTAATTTGGCTGTAGGGAATGCGCCCGGCGAGCATGGTTGGAAGCTGAACAGACGAGGGACTGGGCCCGGAAGACCGGTGGAAGTTGAGACGCCAGCCGCGATGATCGTGGGTGGGCTCAAGAGTCAGGCTGACGCGGCCGAATCGGGTTGGCGACTCGGTAAGCTTTAAGGGTTCTTCGGCGGAGAGTTCCGCTTGGCCGACGCCGCAGGCCAGCCGCAAGTTTTCACCGTCTTCGAGCGCCAGAAGGTTGCGCAGGTAAAGAACACATTCGGCTCCCGCCCAGTTATGAGGCATGTCGCCAAGGTAATCCGCCGTCAGGCTACCCTGAAGCGGCTGCTCTTCACGCCAACAGTAGAGCGGCGAGGCATGGTTCAGAAACCCGGTGAAGGTGCTGCCCGCCCAGTCGCGAAGCCCTGCCCAGAGATACACGTGGGAGACAAAGGGCGCGTTGTAGGTCCAAACGCCCCCGTGCGGAAGCCAGCCCGTTTCCGCCGGGATGTCTTCCTGGGAGCAGGCCTGCATGAGGCGAATGTGTCCTTCCACAATAGGATCGTTCTTCTCAAAAACCAGCCCCGGGTAGTTCGCCTGTGAGAGCGCCCACTGCGCCGCCTGCGGTCGCGGACGCTTCCAGGGATCGGGCGCGGACCAGGCAGGGTCCTCCTTCATAAGCATGGGCAGGTATTCAAAGCCGTCCGGGTGGCGCCGCATCTCCTGGCGCGCCGCGGCAAAGAATGAGCTGCGCAGTTGCTGGTAAAACTCTTCCGCCGAATCGAACCCGGAAAGATGAATCCGGCGGGCGGCTTGCGTCACCGCCTTCAAGCCTGCGAGCACCCAGAGCGTGTTGGTGAATTCCGGCCGGATGCCCCCCAATCCTCCGTCCCCAAATCCGGGAGGCAGCAGGCCGTACTTGCCGTTGATGCTGGAACCTTTCCTTGCTTTATCGCGCAGACTCTTCAGAAACCGGATGGCAAGCAGCACCTGCGGCTGCATCTTCCGGAAATAACTCCAGTCCTGGCTAAGCTCGGCTTGGCGCACCAGCGTGAACAAGGCGATACCAGTATCTTTCCAGTGTTCGCGGCCCCCTCCCGCGACCATTTGCCCATCAGGCTGCTGCCGCGTCCATTCGGTTTCTAAACCCTGCTGAGCCGCCGCATCGTAGCCGAGGTAGCGCGCCGCTTCTAAAATGAAATTCCCGTCCGCAAACCAAAGCCCTCGGTAAACAGTGGGGCCAACCTCAAACGTGAGCTTGCCATTGCGCACTTCCCTCGCTTGCTGGATGTTGCGCGCGCAGGCTGTCAGAAATTTTCCGTGGATTCCGGGATGCTGCCAGGAAACAGGCTCCCCGAAGGGCTTCCAGTTCTCCCAATAGTTGCGTGCCTCGTCCAGCAGGAGGCCGGGATGAGCGAGTCCATCGCTGAGCTTGTCAAGGGTTTGGCCGTCCTTCGGGAAACGAAAGAAATAGCGAAAAGGCCGGTCCGCCTCTGTAACTCCTACGGGCAGTTTGAACGATTCATAGATGGCTCCATTGCGGGCCCGAGCCAGGGTTGCGTCGGCGACGAGAAACGGCGGCGCCTGATCGTTGTCCAGGCGCAGGATTGCGTGGTCTCCCCCATTCTGAAGCTTGATCTCCCGCTTCGTTCTTAAGGTGACAAGTGGGACGGCGTGCAGGTGGCGCTCGGAGCGCGGAGTGACTTCCAGAATCACATTGTCAACGCGGCCCTCATCCGGCCGGTTAGTCGCAAAGGCTGTCAGTTCCAGGAACGCGGTGGGGCGGTCGATTCGGGTGAAAACAATGGGAACCTCGGGAGCCCCCAGCTTCTGCCACTGAACCCGGTTACCCTCCATGCCTTCCAAAGAGAACTCCACGACCTCGGGAAAATCGTGAATGTCGGATCCCAGGCCGGGATTCCCGCAGCGGAGTTCACCGTGGTCTCCCACCAGACTCTTGTGGCGGTCGTCGGGAAAGCAGATCGCCGTCTGATAAGAAAGGGGAGAATAGCGGAAGTCCACCGCCTGATTACCAGCCTCACGGAAAGCGGGCGCAGTTTGCGGTTTGCCGGGAGCCCTTTGATCGGCGACAGCCGTGCCGGGCGCGACCCCCCAAACCGTTGTGGCACCCAATCCAAACCCAACGTCACGCAGGAACTTTCGCCTGGTTGTCGTCACGGCAGCTCTCCTTTTCCGAGGGATTAAAACCCGAATTTCAAATTACCCACTACTGGAAGACTTGCACAAATAGCCATAATATACGCTTGTTTAATATGATTGACTTCAAAAAGATGATGTTTGACACAAGGTTCTTTCAAACCATGGATTGACGCTCTTGGGAAGCCAGTGTAATCTTGAACTTGCAAAAGAAGTTTGCCTGTCCCAAATTCTTTTCATTGAGCTGCGGCAGAAGTCAGCATGGGTTCCTTACCTGAACATGAAATGAAGGTCGATTTAAGCACCGGAAAACTCTTGGGCAGCCTCGTGCAAAACACGGTGCGAACCCTCAAGGACCTTCAGGGTATTTTCCGCGATGAAGCCGCGCGGCTCGCCATGGACCCCAGACAAACCGTCTACCGCGTTCAAGCCTTCCTGCCCTCTCCAGAGGGCCGGCCCGGCGAGCTCTTCTGGGGCACGACCTTTATCGAGCCAGGGCTGGTTGGCGATGAGTATTTCATGACCAAGGGGCATTTCCACGCGGACCGCAGCCGGACAGAATTCTATCTTACGGTCGCCGGCCGCGGAGCGCTGATCCTGATGGATGAAAACCGCAAGACTCGCTTTGAACCCATGGAGCCCGGCAGCCTCCATTACATTCCTCCGCATACGGCGCACCGTACCGCGAACGTGGGCGACTCCCTGCTGAGCGCTCTGGCTTGCTGGCCGAGCGATGCTGGTCACGATTATGCCACGATCGCCTCCGACGGTTTCAGCGCCCGGCTGCGAAAAATCCGTGGCGTTCCCACCTTGGTGGAGGAAACATGAAAGCACTTGCCATTGATCTTGGCGGCACCCACGTTACTTGCGCGCTGGTGGATGGCCGCGCGATCGTCCGCCGCGAGTCTATTCCCGCGGACAGTTCAGGTCCCCTGAAGCAGTTGCTCCCCGAGATCGTGAACCTCTTCCAGCGCATTCTCTCCGATGCCAAGGTTTCCACCCGGGACTGCGCGGGGCTGGCGTTGAGTTTCTGCGGGATGGCCGACCATTCACAGCGCCGGGTCAGTTCGACCAACAGCAAGTACGACGACGCGCCGACTTTGGATTTGCCAGCCTGGACCCGAGAAGCGTTTGGACTGCGCTTTGAGATTGAGAATGACGCGCGCATGGCGTTGCTGGGAGAGCACTATTGCGGCGCCGCCGAAGGTTACGACGACGTGGTGATGGTAACCCTGGGCACAGGCATTGGCGCTTCCACCATGATGGAAGGCGAGCTCTTGCGTGGGAAGCACGCGCAAGCAGGCTGCCTCGGCGGGCACATCCCGGCGGTCTTTAACGGCCGCCCTTGCACCTGCGGAGCCATCGGCTGCGCGGAGGCGGAAGCTTCCACCTGGGCACTGCCGGACATCTGCCGCAGCATGCCAGGTTTTGCCTCGAGCGCCCTGAGCCGTGAAGATACCATCGGCTTTGAAGCGGTCTTCCGGCTGGCGTCGGAAGGGGACGACGTAGCCCGCGCGGTGCGTGACCGAAGTGTGGCGGTCTGGAGTTCTATGGCGGTGGGCCTCGTGCACGCATACGATCCCAGCCTGTTTGTCATCGGCGGCGGGGTAATGAAGCGCGCCGAGGAAATCCTGCCTCCCATTCAGGCCTATGTTCACAAGCACGCTTGGACTCCCTGGGGCAAGGTGGAGTTCCGACGCGCCCAGCTTGGCAATGAAGCGGGACTGCACGGAGCCATTCCGCTCTTGGAGGGCACTCTAGGCTGATGAAGTTCGATTCCAATTACGACAAACACCCTTACATCCTCGTTGATTCTTCCGGGGCCGACTGCGCGGCGGGCTGGCCGGAGGTCGTGGACCGGCTCGGAGCCGCCCAGCCTCGCGTTTTGTGCGTGGAGTGTTATCCCGGGGCCTTCGTAGAACAGATTGAGCGGGCGATCGCCCGCGGCTTAAAACCGACCGTAGTCTTTCGCTCCAGGGATTGCCTGAAGCCTCCTGAAGAGATTGATGCGCTCCTCGCATCCCATCTCACCAACGATCCCGTCTTCGGGCGCATGAACTCTATTGAGGTCGCCGACTTTTTCGATCCGGAAAAAGTTGCGGCGATGCGCCACGAGATCGAGAAACACGCAGGCACGTCGCTGGTAGTCGGAACGGGCGCATCGCTTCTGGCTCCCGAAGAGGCCGTGCTGGTTTACGCGGACATGGCCCGCTGGGAAATCCAGGCGCGGCAGAGGAGCAACGAGGCTTGCAATCTCGGCGCGGACAACTTTCAGGAGAGTCCGGGCTTGAAATACAAGCGCGCCTTCTTTGTGGATTGGCGCGCCGCCGACCGGCTCAAGAAAAAACTGTTCTTCAAGATCGATTTTCTGCTGGATACAAACGACCGCGAGTGCCCCAAACTGATTTCCGGCAGCGTCTTCCGGCAGTCCTTGCGCACCGCCGCGCGCCGCCCTTTCCGGGTGGTTCCCTTCTTCGATCCCGGACCCTGGGGCGGCGAGTGGATGCGCTCCACGCTCGACCTTCCCGGTGACACTCCCAACTTCGCCTGGTGTTTTGACTGCGTCCCGGAGGAGAACAGCCTGCTTTTGGGTTTTGGGAGCGCGCGAGTGGAGATCCCCGCCGTCGACCTGGTGTTCTTTCACCCGCATGAATTGCTGGGTGAGGCTGTCCACGGGCGCTTTGGAACGGAGTTCCCCATCCGCTTTGACCTGCTGGACACTGTGGAAGGCGGCAACCTCTCTCTGCAAGTCCATCCTCTGACCGAATATATTCAGGACCAGTTCGGCATGCACTACACACAGGATGAAAGCTATTACCTGCTGGACGCCGGCGAGGATGCGGTGGTTTACTTGGGTCTCAAGGAAGGCATCGATCCCGGCGACATGCTCCGCGACTTGGAACTCGCCCAGCAAGGCGGCAAGTCCTTCCCGGACGATCTCTACGTGAATCGCTGGCCGGCCAAGAAGCACGACCACTTCCTGATCCCCGGCGGTACCGTGCATTGCTCGGGCAAGGATTCCATGGTGCTCGAGATCAGCGCCACGCCTTATATCTTTACCTTCAAGCTTTGGGATTGGGACCGCCTGGGGCTGGATGGCAAGCCTCGCCCCATTCACCTGGAACACGGGCGGGCCAACATCCAGTGGGATCGGACCACGGAATGGGTCCGCCGCAATCTGCTTAATCGTGTTGAACCCCTCGCCGAGGGCGACGGCTGGCGCGAAGAACGCACCGGCCTGCACGAGCGCGAATTCATTGAAACGCGCCGGCACTGGTTCACCAAGCGCGTCGAACACAACACCCAGGGCGGCGTGAACGTCTTGAATCTGGTGGAGGGCCGCGAGGCGGTGGTAGAGAGTCCCTCGGGCGCCTTCGATCCTTTCATCGTCCACTATGCCGAGACTTTTATCGTTCCGGCGGCTGTTGGAGCGTATTCCATACGTCCAACCCAACCCGGCGAGTGCGCGACGATCAAGGCTTTTGTAAGGACACGGCCATGAATTTTGATCCGGGTCTCGACGTCAAGGTGAGTCATCAGCCGCTGGGCTTTCAGTACGGGGCCGGCATCGTGGGTCCTGAACCCGAGTTTCGCAGCCTCGATTCCATCCGGCCCAGCCTGCGCGACCCGCAATGCAACGGCCCCACCCCTGTTTATGCCATCGCGATGGACGTGGCCAAGCAGCAACACCAAGATGATCTTGAAAAGCGCATGCTGCTTTATGGAGCGGTGACTTACGCCAGCGGACGCCTGGGAGAAGAGCCGGTACGCAGCCAGGGCCACGTGCACCGCGTGGCCGCGCACAGCGGATGGTCACCGCCGGAGCTTTACGAGATTTGGTCAGGCCGCGCCGTGATCTACATGCAGGAGTTTGCGGCGGATGACCCGGGGCGCTGTTTTGCGGTGGAGGCAAAGGCGGGCGACAAGGTGGTGGTGCCGCCCGGCTGGGCGCACGCCACGCTCAGTGCTGATCCGCAATTCCCCATGACTTTTGGCGCCTGGTGCGAGCGCGACTATGGATTTGTTTATGATGCCGTCCGGGCGCGCCAGGGGCTCGCCTGGTATGCCCTTCTCGGCCCCCAAGGCGAACTCGAATGGCGGCCTAATTCCCATTATTTGAAGAGTCGGCTGGCCATGGGTCCGCCGCGCGACTACAAAGAGTTGGGACTCAAAAAGGACATCCCGATCTATACTCAATACGAAAACGACCCGGCCAGCGTGCAGTGGGTCTCTGAACCCGCCGTGGCCGCGAGTGCATGGAAAGATTTTGTTCCATGCCGCACCGAACGGAAGTT
This sequence comes from Terriglobia bacterium, assembly GCA_046705545.1. GTDB lineage: Bacteria > Acidobacteriota > Terriglobia > UBA7540 > UBA7540 > JAMCXS01. Next base: position 10,202 of record JBJKQF010000330.1, on the reverse strand, counting down.
GTGAGGGCGGTCCGGAAACCTGGCAATGAGGCTCAGTAAATAGCATGGCGACGCGAGATGAAATCGGCAAGCGCGGCCAGCGGATCTTAGAGGAACTGCTCAAGACGGGCAGGATCACGGTGGAGCAGATCTGCGCCAAGTTTGACGTTTCCCTGGCCACGGCACGCCGGGACCTGGAAAGTTTGGAGCAGCAGGGCCGCTTGCGGCGCACGCACGGCGGGGCCATTTCAATCGAGCCGTTGCTTTACGAGCCGTTCCGCCATGTTTCAAGTTACAGCGACCAGATTCAGGAATGCGCCGAAGAAAAACGCCGCATCGCCATCGCGGCCGCCGAACTGATCAACCAGGACGACATCATTGCGCTCACGCCCGGCACCACCACCAACCAAATTCCCCGCGCCATCTCTTCCGGTAAAAACATTACGGTGGTCACCAACAGCGTGAACGTCGCCATGGAACTGAGCAACCGGCCGGAGATCAGCGTGTTCGTAACGGGAGGCTTTCTGCACGGAGGCTGGTTTTCACTGGTGGGCAGCACCGCCGTTGAAGCCGTGCGGCGCATTTTTGTGGATAAGGTTTTTATCGGCGCCAACGGCCTGCACCCGGAACACGGAGTCACCGCTTACCATCCTCACGAAGCCGAAGTCAACACCATCCTGGCCTCTCACGCCAAGGAGCGCATTGTGGTGGTGGATCACACCAAGCTGGGAATCACTGCCACGCACCAGTTTTGCCCCATCGAAGAGATCAACCTGATTATCACGGACAAAAAAGCCAGCGACCAGGACATCAGCGGCTTCCTCGATAAAGGCATCAAGGTTCAACGAGTGTAAGCTGTGCGGAAGTTGATTTGTTGCTCGCGGGCCCCGCGGCGAAAGTGCCGCGAGGGAATGAGGCGTGAAGCAGAGCAAGCTTTGCTCGGACTATCGCGGGTCCATCGTCTTCGGCACGCGGACGGGCACCACTCGGAGGGCTGGACGAGTAAGCGAATAGCTCACCGCGTCGAGGCGCTCTGAAATCACTTGACGGCAGAGCTTGAGCTGAGCCTGAAAGTGCATACGAGTTATAACGACCCCCAACATCCATCCGGTGGCAAGTGCCAGAATCGTGTCCATCCAATCCAACATGGCGCGTCAACTCCTAAGGCCGGATTATTCACCCTGTGTTCCCGTGCGGCGAACCGAATCCCGGCGCGGTGCGTATTCTTTAGACTAGTACACTAAGCAACCCCTTCCCGGCAAGACAACCACGGTACTGGCACTTTGGGTCTAGGGTTAGGTTCGACTAGCAGGCAGACGCCCTCGCTGGGCTGTTTCTTCTTCTAAAATAAGGGGTTAACTCCATGGAAGGTCAGGCTGCGGGAGTTCTGAAAGCAGACTCTCTTCCGGGAAGCTTGCGGAGAAGCTTGGGTAAAAAACGGTCCCGCGGGGTTCAAAGGACGCCCGCTTCACCACTCATAAAACCAGGCGTAGCTGGTCATTTGGCTCGGCTGCGGGGAGCCGTAGGGCTTGCCGTCCGGCTGCACCTCGCCGTTGCGCCACTCAAGCCGCCACCCTTTCTGAAAGATAACTGGATCTTCCACGTGGAAGCGATAGGCGGAAAACCGGCAAACTCCGGGAGCATCTTCCTTGTGAGTGAGCCCTGCGAGGGGCAGGTGGTACAAGCCGCGGTTAAAATAGTAGGTTCCTAGAAAGTAGTCCTCGGTTCCGGAAGAGAGCAGCAGAGGTTCTTTCGCGCCTTGTACATAGGCTCTCATAATGCCTTCCAGGAAATTGCAGTTCTTGCTGGCTACGGCGAGCGTCACCTGGTAAAGGGCCCCAGCCCTGGGCGACTGGGCGAGATCGATCTTCTCAAGCGGCTTGAGCGCAACGTTCTGGTGCACCTGAAGCCGCAAGCGCGCGTTCGAAGGCAGCCGAATATTGCCAAGGTAAACCGGAAGGTTCTGAACGCCGCGTACGATCCACCAGAAGGCGTGGGACCCTTGAACACCGTCACCCAATTCCGCGGTGACCCGAATTCCCTTGCCGAAAGGAATTCGATAGCTGTTGTAAAGCCCGCTGGGCTGGCCCGTCTTCCCCACAAGCGAAGTTCCCCAAGGAGCCGCGGGATCATCCCAGCCGATACCGTGCCCCAGGAAAAGCTCCATGTCGATGGAAGGCTTCGTTTCGCCATCGACGTAAACGCGAATCCGGGTTCGGCCGTATCCCGGCCAGGAACCCCCAAACCACATGTGCGTCAGGCATCCCGCGCCTTGGCGCTCGAAGAGGAGCTTCTCGCGGCCGGGATAGAGCCTTTCTTGCTTGCCCGCCGTCCCAAACGTCTCCAGATTCCTGGCGTCCGTTCCGCGCTCGCCGCGGGGCGTGGCCTTTCGGTTGCGCGCGCTCAACCCTCCGGCCCAGCAGAGGGCCGCCAGCGCGAGCAACAACCAAGAGATTCGCCTTCCTACTGTCTTCGCAATCGCCAGCTTTCGATTCATCATCAGGAGTCCCTTCCGTATTCCGATATCGCCGCAGCAAACGCCAGCATTGTATCGCAGGACTCGGTAACCAGCGCCGCGAATCCCGGCAGCGCTTTCTTAGAATCTCCTTGACATCATTCTTTCTTTAATCGCACTTTGCAAAAGGGGAAACTCTGCGCTCCGTGTAAACTCCGCGCTGAGACACTTCAGGACTCGGAGGCCAATGCGAGTTCTTGGAAAACGTAGCCGATGCTGACATCTTACATCCTGCGCATGGCGTCTCTCGGCGGCCGGACGGCCTTCATTGAGCAAGGCCTCTATCGGTCCCGAGTGTACTCTTACCGCCAAGTCACGGAGCGCGCGCGAGCGCTTGCATCGTGGCTACGCGCGCAGGGATTCTCCTTGCAACCAGGCCGCGAGCCACCCCGCATCTTGCTCTGGGCGGCGCCGGGCGCGCGATGGGCGGTGGCTTTCTACGGCTGCGTGCTGGCCGGCGCCACCGTGGTTCCCGTGGACGCGGGATTTTCGCCGGAATTCCTGCGCCGCATCGCCGAGCGCACAAACGCTTCACTCCTCATCACGGACCGGGCCATTCCCAATCAAGTTGGAAGAAGCACTTCAGAGACTTCTCTGCCCGGTAACGTGATGCTGTTTTTTCTCGACAACCTTGAGATTTTGCCGGCCGCGGCAAAATCCGAAAGAGTTCTGAATGTTGGCCGCGACGCGCTTGCGGAAATCGTTTACACCTCCGGCACCACGGCCGAGCCGCGCGGGGTGATGATCACGCACGGCAACCTGCTGGCCAACCTGGAGCCCGTGGAGCGCGAAATCCGCAAGTATCAAGCTCTCAGCTTTCCTTTCCGTCCCATCCGCTTCGTGCATCTGATTCCGCTCAGCCACTTGTTCGGGCAGGTCACCGCGCTCTTTATTCCGCAGTTTCTGGGCGGCGTGGTGATCTTTCCGGAAAGCCAGGCGTCCGCCAAGCTGGCCGCCGTCATTCGCGAGCGGCGCGCCTCCGTCATGGTTTCGGTACCACAACAGCTTGAAGCCCTGGGCGCCTGGGCGCGAGCGCAGCTTGCGGAAAATGGCAATCCCGACGCCGCGCTTGCGCAAGCCGCGGCCGGACACTGGTCCGTCCCCAAGCGGTGGTGGAAATTTCGCCGCGTGCATCAGCGCCTGGGTTGGAAGATGTGGGCTTTTGTGTCGGGCGGCGCAGCGCTGCCAGCACAGGTCGAGTCGCTTTGGAACAGCCTCGGCTACGCGGTCATCCAGGGTTACGGCCTGACGGAAACCGCTCCGGCGATCACGATCACGCATCCTTTCAAGATCCGCCGGCGTGCCGTGGGCAAGCCGCTGCCCGGCGTTGAAACGCGCATTGCCGAAGACGGCGAGATTCTGGTCCGGGGCGCCAACGTTTCTCCCGGCTACTACCAGAACCGGGATGCCACCGAAGAGAATTTTGAGGACGGCTGGCTGCGCACCGGCGACCTTGGAAAATTTGACGAGCAGGGCAACTTGATTTACCTGGGCCGCAAGAAGGAAGTGATCGTCACGGCCGAGGGCCTGAACGTTTTTCCTGAGGACGTCGAAAACATTCTGCGCGCACATCCCGGCGTCTCCGACGCTGCGGTGGTGGGAAAGAATATTGCGGCCGAAGGCGGCAGCTCCGCGGGACGAACGTTGGTTTATGCCGTGATCGTTCCAGTGCCGGACGCGGGGCGCAGCGAATTGGAGGCCGCCGTCAACCGCGCGAACAACAAGCTCGAGCCGCACCAGCGGATTCGCGGCTTCTCGATCTGGCCCGAGCCGTCGCTTCCCCGCACGCGCTCCACCTCCAAGCTGCAACGAACCAGGATTGCAGACTGGTTGAACGGCCAAGCAGCTCCGGCAGCACCGACGCAGTCCGGACGCGAGGACGATTGGCGGAATTTCCTGGTGCAGCTAGGTACGCCCGCGGAGCGACTCGTTCCGGAAGCGCGGCTTGCGGAAGATTTGGGAATCTCCTCGCTCGATCGCATTGAATTGCTGACCTGGCTCGAAACCCATGGATTCGAGTTCGACGAGCAGGCCTTCGGCCAGGCCCGAACGGTTCAGGACATCGAGAAGCTTATTGATGCGTCGAGAATCAGTGATCAGCCTTCTTCCGGCGCAGAGGGGCAAGAAGCGCTGGCGGGCGCGGTGCGCGGCGCTTCAAGAGTGCAAGTTCACGGGCAAGCCGCAACTCCGCCCGCCGAGCCTCGCTGGCAGATCTCCCGGCCGACGGTGCTTGCGCGCGCAGCCGTGCAGAGCCTTGTGGCCTTTCCCTTGCTGCGCTTCTACGTCAAGACCGAGTTTCGTGGATTGGAGAAGCTCCGGCAAGTTCCACGACCCGCGCTCTTCGTCTCCAATCATCAAAGCCTCTACGACGCGCCGGTGATCTTTCATTCCTTTCCGCATTCGCTGCGCCGCCGTTTGGCCACCGCCATGGGCGAAGCGCCTTTCCGCCCGCACTCCAAGGCAGCGCTGTTTTGGGCAAGGCTGGTCTTTAACGGTTATTTGATTTCCGATGATCCCAGCCGCGCACAGGCGGCGCTGCGCCATGCCGGCTGGCTGGCTGAGAAAGGATACTCCACGCTGATCTTTCCGGAAGGCGAGCGCACCGAAGACGGACAGTTGATGCGCTTCCGGCCGGGCGTCGGCGTGATGGCGGAACGGCTGAGGCTTCCGGTTGTCCCTTTATTGCTGGAAGGCCTTTATGAGCTTTGGCCGCGCCGTGAACGTTACCCCTTGCGGGGCAAAGCGCGGCTGTCCGTGGGCGAGGTCACAACCATCCAGGCCGGCGAATCTCCGGCAGAGTTCGTCCAGCGTCTGGAAAAGTATTACCGTAACTGGAAGACATAACGCGAGGCCGGCCAGCGGAACGGACATTATCCACCCGCAAGGCACAGCTCCACGCTAACGCGCGGAGCGAAGTTCAAAGGGAAAAAGCTGGCAAGATCCCGAGGTTTGAATTCGTCGCAGACACCCCGCGTGCGGGCATGTCTGCGACCCGGGGTTCCGTGTTAGGAGTGCATCTGCTGGCTGAGGTAGTTCTGAAGGCCAACTTCCTTAATGATGCCGAGCTGAGCCTCCAAGTAGTCCACATGCTCCTCCTCGTCTTTCAGGAGCACTTCAAAGAGCTCGGCTGAGGCGTTATCGCCTTCCTTGCGGGCCAGCGCGATGTATTTGTTGTACTCGCCGACCGCGGTCTTTTCAAGCTCAAGGTCATTCCGCAGCTGCTGCTCGACGTTCTTGCCGATTTTCAGCTTTGGGAATTCATTCAGGTTGGGAGTTCCTTCCAAGAAGATGATCCGCTCGATGAGGGCTTCGGCGTGCTTCATCTCGCCGATCGCCTGCTTCTTAATCTCTGCATAGAGGCGCTTGTAGCCCCAATTGCTCTGCATCTCCCCGTGGAGAAAATACTGGCTGATGGCTTGCAACTCCTCGCCCAGCGCCTTCTGGAGCACTTCGATAACGTCCGCTTTTCCCTTCATGTCGGTATTTCTCCTTTCTTGTACAAATCTATCAACTTTTGAGGGCTACATCCACAGGGTTTTCCGCCGGAGCCGCCCAGGCGCACAAAAATCGGCGTCAAGTGGGCGTGGAGTCCGTCCCGGCGCGCTTCTCGCGCACGTGGGCAATCAGGTTGCGCACGCTGTTGGCCAGGTCCACCACCTCGCCTTTACCTTCCAGGTCGAGCTCGGTCTCATAATTTCCCGCTGCGGCGTGATCCACAGCTTCCTTTAGGTCCAGGAGCGGCTGCACCACTTCCCGCGGAAGAACAAAGCTCACCCAGATACTGATCAGCAAGGTCAGCAGGGAAACACTGCCCAGCACCCATTCAGCTCGGTCGATCAGGTCCCGCGCATCCTGATGATCGCGTTTGACGCGGTCCCAACTGCGCCGTTCAAGGCCCGACGCCAAGTTCAGGAAAGAGGCTGCCTTCTCCTGGAGATTGCTGGAGATGGACTCGATCACCGGATCTTCAGTGCCGGCGGCCGCGATTTCAGAATCAAACGTCCGGGTGCGGTTGTGCAATTCCTCAATCAGCCGGGAACGGCTGCGGTTACGCGCCTGCCCGATCAGGCTATTGAGATCCTTTTCGTAGCCACGGACGGCGCTGCGCAGGCGCTCGACGCGCGGCTGCCCCGCCACGCTGACCCGCTCCACCGCGCTGTCCATGCCCTGCTGATAGGCGCTCAGGTCCGCCTGCATTTTCCCAATGGCGGTGGACTCTTCCGGTTCCAACTCGTTGAAGTTATGGACGATCTTTTGCAGGTCTGCGATGGACTGTCGGTTCGATTCCAGGTCCTGGGAATCGTGCAGGAGGAAGTAGCTGCGCTCAGCGCGGCGGGCGTCCAGCATGACGATAGAGGCCCGCTCGGCCTGCATGGCCACCATGGCGTCCACGCTCACAATGCGGTCCACAATCCAACCCATTCGAAACAGGTAATAGACCGACAACAGGATGACGGGAACCAGGATCAGCCGGACGATCCCCAAGCTGTAGGCCACCCTGCGGCGCATGGTCTTGGCGCGCGCAAAAATTCTGGGTAACGCCTGGCCTCTCCGATCCATCCCTGACTCCCCTCCTTTTCATGTGGCGACTTCGCCCGCATTCGGACGATGCGGGCCGTCTCAATGGGAAGACCCATGTAAAGCGATAAGGGGCATCTTACCCGAAAACCCCCGCAAAAGAGGAGCATTATCCTTTAGGGAGCGGCTCGGAAGAGCGCCTGCCGGGTGAAAACCGTGGAACAAAAGAGCTTGCAAGACCTTTCAGGAGTATATTGAAGAGGAGGGTTTCAGCCTCCATTTCCTACCAGGAGGTGGCTCCGATGTTTTGTCGCCAATGCGGAAAAGAGTATCCGCAAAGCGTCAATTTCTGCTGCCAATGCGGCACGGCGATGGTCGCGCCGACCCGGCTCCGCAAAAAGCTGATGCGCTCCCGCACCGATGAAAAGATCGGGGGAGTTTGCGGAGGGTTTGCGGAATACTTTGACATCGATTCTACACTGATGCGTTTGCTGTGGCTGGCTTTGGTGCTGGTCGGCGGATGGGGCGTGCTCGCCTACATCATCGCCTGGATTGTGATGCCCTTGGAGCCTCTAACCGCTCCAGCAGCAAATACCGCGCCGGCTTCCACTTCCCAAACAGCGGCGCACGCCTAGGCCGCTGCTTTTGTCATGGTGAGCGCAGCGAGGAATCTAGCACTGTAAACCAAGGAACGACGGGACTCCCTGCTGCCTCCGGCCCCTCGGAATGTCCTGAGGGGACGTTTTCACCAAGCTGTTAAAGAATCAAGAACTGCAGCACGAAGAGCGCCGCAAAAAGATAGGTCAGCGTTGGACATTCGCGCCAGCGTCCGGTTGCCACCTTGACCACCGCATAAGCGATCAACCCAAAGGCGATGCCGTCCGCAATGCTGAAGGTCAAGGGAATGCCCACCAGGATCAGGAATGCGGGGAGATATTCGGTGGGGTCGTCCCAGTCAAAATCCCGCACCACCTTGAGCATCATCGCCCCGACCACGATCAAAGCCGGCGCAAGCGTAGGATAACGGAGCACGGGGTGGTTGGCGGCATCCACGCCCACCTGCACACCTCCGCCGATCATGGCCGCCAAGGGGCTGAAGAACATGGCGGCGAGCATCAGACCGCCGGTCACCAGGTTGGCCAGGCCCGTCCTGGCGCCGTCCGAGACTCCTGCTGCAGATTCGATGTAGCAGGTGATCGTTGAGGTTCCCAGGCCCGCGCCCACCGTCGTCCCCACCGCGTCGGCAAACAAGGCGCTGCCCGCGCGCGGCAGCTTGCCTTCGCGCAGCAATCCCGCCTGCTGCCCGACCCCCACCAGCGTTCCCACCGTATCAAACAACGCCAGGTAAAATAGCACGAAGATGGCGGAAGCCAGCTTGGCGGGTTGGAGCGCAAAAAGCCCGCGCAGATCGAACTTCATGAAGGTGGGCAGAAGATGGATCTGAGCTGAGAAGATGCCCTGGTAATGAATGAGACCGGCGGCGCCCGCGATGGCGGCGGTCGCCAAAATCCCCAGCAGAATCGCTCCACGCACCCGGAAAGCCAGCAGCACCACGAGCACCAGCAGGCCCAGCACGCTGACCAGAGTGGCGGGCTGGCGAAAGTTTCCCAACCGCACCAGCGTCCCGGGAGAAGCCACCACCAAGCCGCCGTATTGAAGACCGATCAGGGTGATGAAGAGCCCGATGCCCGCGGCGATGCCGCGCTTCAGAGAGTCGGGGATGGAATTAACAATCTTGGCCCTGATGCCCGTGAGCGTGATGGCAATAAAGAAGAGGCCGGCCAGCAGCACCGCTCCCAGCGCCTGCTGCCACGTCAGACCGAATCCCAGAGGCGCCATCCCGCACAGCGTATAAACGAAGAAGAAATTTTCCCCCATGCCCGGCGCCAGCGCCACTGGGTAGTTGGCTACAAACGCCATCAAAAAAGTGGAAAGCGCCGCGGCCAGGCAGGTGGCGCAGAGAACGGCCTGAAAATTCATCCCCGCCTGCGACAACACTCCCGGCTGGACAAAAATAATGTAAGACATCGCCAGGAACGTCGTCACTCCGCCCACGACTTCCCGCTGCACGGTAGTGCCGTTCGCTTCAAGCTGAAAATGCCGGGAGATCCAATTCTTCATGCGACTTTTACGCCTTGGCCGTCATTGGACGTTAACAAGCAAAGCGTTCTTAACACCTTTTAGGCTTAAAGCGCAAGCTCTGGGCGCGCAACGGTCCATGGCTCGGGTTTCGGGACGCCTCGCGCAGCCTTCAGCCATTGGCAAATCCTTGGCAAAACTCTGTTAAGATTCCCCTCGTCCGCCCCGCTTACATGCAAAAAGGTGATGGGCGGAAAGGATTGGGCAAGTGGGTAGAAACCGGAAAGGAGGACATGCGGCCATGAATTTATTCGACCGGCGTGGTTTTCTAGGTACGCTGGTGGCGGGCGGCGCAGCCGTCAAAGGAGCATCAACCAGCCTTTGGGGACAAAGCCATACCCTATCCGCGCGCGTCCTGGCACAGAGAAACGACGCCAACTCCCCAGCAAACGGGCCCAACCCTATTTCTCACTACGGAAACATCCACATCCCGGACAATGGTGACGGCACCTTCACTAATCCCGTCATGCCCAACGCCCACTGGTCGGACCCCTGCCTGCTGCGCGTCCAAGACGACTTCTATTGCGTGACCTCCAGCGCCGAGACCTGCCCTTTGATGCAGGTCCTCCACTCCCGCGATCTGGTGAACTGGGACGTGGTCGGAAGCGTTTTGAGAGACTGGCCCCCGGACCTGCCCAGCGTCATGAACTGGAGCCCGCGGATTTCCCACGTGAACGGGAAATTCCGCGTGATGTTCCACATCACAGCAAAAGGTTTCCGGGTGATGGAAGCCGATCATCCGGAAGGCCCCTGGCACTACGTTTCCCACAACTTCGGCCGGACGATGGAAGGCCAGTGGGCTCCCAACGTGTTCACGGACGACGATGGCAAGCATTACATGATCGCCTCCAACTGGATCCAGCCGCTGACCCCGGACGCGCTCTCTTTTGCGAGCCAGCGCATTCGTGCCGCGGAAGGGCACATCCTGGAGAACCCATCGCTCATCAAGCGGGACGGCGTTTACTACTGGTTTGAATCCCAGAACGGCACCTGCACCCTGGGAAACCTTCCCGACAAGGGAAAGATCAGCGTTTGGAGGGCGCGCCAAGTC
>JBJKQF010000329.1:0-10279 GCA_046705545.1 Terriglobia bacterium | reverse complement strand
ATTCGCTGGGGCTTGAAAGGACGCGAGAACGGACAAGTCGCGCAGCCTAGCCCCCCAACTCTCCTGGCAATATTCGCTTGACAATGGCGTACCCAAATATATACTAAATCGCCAGGAGCGTTTACGGTGTTCTCGTCGGGGCTATTCCTAACAGTGGGCTGGGGACCCGGAAGGGTTCTTGGCCTTTTATTATTTGAGGCCGAAAGGAGAATGACCGTTTCCTGAACGTTACGCGACTAAGGAGGAAGCAAGTGGCAAGACTTCAGGGAAGAGTTAAGTGGTTCAATAATAGTAAAGGTTACGGCTTCATCGGCCAAGAGAGCGGGGCCGACGTTTTCGTTCATTATTCAGCTATCCAAGGTGACGGGTTTAAGTCTCTTCAAGAAGGTGACACGGTCGAGTTTGAAATCGTTCAAGGCCAAAAAGGACCGCAGGCCGATCACGTCACCAAGGTAGAATAGCAAGTGAATTTTCCCTGGCGCGCCTTCGTCGTGGGCCGGGGGCATCACGGGTTAGGGAACGGTTCCCAATTTACTCCAGGGGCGCGGAGCAATCATACCCCGCGAAAAATACGGGGTATCATGAGAGGCTTCGCCCAGTGAGGAAAAATGATGCGACGTTTGCTTACGTTCCTGGTTGTCCTGATGGTGGGGCTACCGGTGAGTGGAGTTTCTGCCAGCGTGCTATTGCCCCATCGTGGATTACCATCGACCGCGGGGGCAGCGCGGATTACGGCCTTGCCAAGTCTTACCGTACCGGCTGAGACTCTCATCAAGGCTCGCATGCTGACGGGTATGCACACGCTGGTCAGCCACGTCAACGATCCTATCGCCGCAGAAACCACGCAGCCCATTTACATCAGTGGTAAATTGGCCCTGCCCGCAGGCACGTTGTTTGACGGCCACATCACGGGTGTCCGCAAGCCGGGCAGGATGCGGCACAACGGAAGAATCTCCTTCCGGTTCGATTACGTCACCCTGCCCAGCGGCCAGGAAATTCCAGTTTCCGCTGTCCTTACCAGCTTGGAACATACCCAAGGGGTTCTGGGCCAGATCGATTCTGAAGGCCATCTGGAAGGTCGGCGCAAGGCTTCCTGGAAACACTTCATGACCGGCTTTTTGACAGTGGGAGGATTGACTGCAGCAAAGGTTGCTGTGGCCAGTTCCGCAGCGCTCACCGCGGCAGTTCCGGCAAGTGCGGCGGCTTTTTTGGGATACGAGATCTTCTTAATGCACGGCGGCAACGTCAGCGTGCCGCCCCACACTCGCTGCCACATCCGGCTTAATAGCTCGCTTACCGTTCAAACCCTCGGGTAAGAAGGCCCCGCGCCTCTCAAGCCTCCTTCAGTTTAATGGGAGGGAGGCGCGCCCATGGGACCCGCGCTGCTCAGCTCGTCATAGCTTGCGGTCAAATCAACACTGATTTGGCTCCCGTCTGCGTTTACAACCATCCCGGCAAAGGGGTTTGGTTGGTTCGGATGCTGGCTCTGCCAAGCAAGCTGTTGTGCCAGCTTCAATCCCTCCAAAACCTGCTGGAGACTCTGGGCAGCCTCGGACGACTTGCAATATAGATCCAGGTGCAATTGCACGTCGCTGGCGGCGTTAATGCTATAACTCAGCGTGTTCACGCCTTTAAAAACCTGCTGCCAATCCAACTGAATGTTGCCTTGGGCGGGCATCCAGCCTTTGAACCAGTTCGCAATTGCTCCGTCGGTGGAGACCCCCCAGATGGGAGCGTCCGTTTTCGTCTCTGAGACCACCTTAGAAACTTGTGCGTCGGAACCAAGGCTGGGACGGGCTCCCTGCCGCACATCCATCATTTCGCTCAGTGAGGCCAAGGTTCCGAAAGCCCCCTCGTTCGCACCCAGAAGAACTACACAGGGGGTCTCCAAACCCGCCCCCAGGCAGTAACCGGTTTTCGTCCCAATCTTATCAGGAGCGATGTGACGCTCCGCCGCCCGTTGTTCGAGCAACTTGGAATCGAAGCGACCGGTCGCAAGCCCGTATAGGTGCTTGTTGGATCCCTCCGAAGCCCAACCCAAGATAAGCTCATCCACATCGCTTTCCTTGACCCCCAACTGCTGCAGGGAAGTTTCCAGTTCTTTGAGCCAGGGCCCCATATAGCGCTGCCGCAGGGTGTCGTAGTTGGGCAGCGCCCGGAGTTTCGAGGGGCTTGAATACTCAATCTCAACGGTGCCAGCCGGAAAGCTGCGCAACGCATCATTGCCCAATTGCTGCGCGTAAACCTGGCTTGCGCCCATTCCAATTGCCACAGACAAAACAATCAGGAGTTCTCTTCCTCGCACCATTCGTTATTCTCTCCTCTTTAGGACAACCACCTCACGCCGGTGGGAGCGCGTCAGAAACGTCTTGAGGCTGTAGCCCTCGGTCAATTTTTCAACCTCCCGGTTGGTCACAGGAGGATAAGCAAATTCACCTTTCCCATCCCCTTCCGCGCCGAGCGTGGTCAAGGTCTCAAACCGCCAATGATAATCGTTCCCCGTCTTCAGGTTCTGTTCCCGCAAAAAGCAGAACAAAAGACCTCCTTCCTCCACAAGAGACAATAGAAACTCGAAGAGGCTGGAAACCTGATCGCCTGGAACCAGATCAACGAGATGCCAGCAGCAGAGCAATAGGAGGGAGGCAGCGGGAACCTTAGGCAGCCGGGCAAGAAACTCGTTCAGGCAGAAGATTAGTTCATCGTCATCCCGCCGCCAGTAGGTGGAATCCCCGCGTTGCAAGGGAGCAAGCAAGTCCGCCACGTAAATTTTGGCTTCTCGCTCGGCAAAAACTCTTACGGAAGAGGACGAAACTGCACCGCAGTCAAGGACGTGAGGCTTTCTGACATCCTGCAAGTATTGCCAAACCCACTCAAGAGCCTGACTTGATATCGGGGTAGGATGACTCGAGGAGACCGCTTTGCGGGAACCCTCCTGCGTCTTTGCTGAATACATCGGCAAGCCTGAATTCGATGGCCAAACGGCCGGAGCGGAAACCCGACAGCGCACCTCGCGCGTTTCCGCCTTAGGCAGATGGGTTTCCGGCCTCAACCGTGGGGTTCGGGGCCTGGAAACTGGAGGAAATCAGGTTCTTTCACTCACTATCTTCGTAAGCGGCCGGGGCCGTGATCGGGGAATGCTCCTCCATGTTTCCGTCACGCAGGATGTCAATACTGCCCTTGAAATACGCCCCTTCCTCGATAGCAATGCTCGCAGAAGTCAGGTCGCCGGTCACGTTCCCCGACCGCCGGACCTCAATCTTTTCCCGCGCATTGACGTTCCCAGTTACGGAGCCCAGGATGATAACCTGCCGCGCCTGGATTTCCGCCTTCACCTTCCCGTTGGCGCCGATGGTAAGGCAATGGTCCTGAAGATTAACCGTCCCTTCAAATTGGCCCTCGATGAGCAGGTCTTCGTTGGCGGACATTTCCCCTTTGAGGACAATCGAGCGCCCAATAATGGCCTGCACCTGGCCGGAGGAATTGTTGTTTGAATCTCTTCGAATGCTTTCGGGCATAGAGGTTTCCACCTTAAAGGATTCTGAGTAAGCCGGAACGGCCGTCGGCGCGCCCGGAGTATCGGGTTGAGACTTCTTATCTTTTTCCCACCACATAGCTTATTCCTTACGGTGCGTGGCATGCAGAAAGGGATTGCCTTCCGCCGCCCTAAGTCGACTTGAATATTAACGCGGAAGTAAAGAAGATTGCAACGGTCTTTCTCAACTATCAGAAAACGCAGGTGGATTTGAGCCTACACTTCCCGGCAAATCGGTCGCCGAGAAGAGCCTGCAAGATAATTTGGTTTCTGCCATCCGGCGGCAAAAGAGGCCTTAAGCAACCCGACGCCTCAATGCGCCGTGAAGCCAAAGTGATGTTGGGAAGGACGAGGGTGGGGAGAAATCCCGAATGATTTACTTGGGCTGAAAACGGGACGACTTTAGAAGCTTGACCGTTTCAGCGGTAATCAAATTGCCCATGCGTGAAGTGGTCACAGCGCGTTTGCGTCCTGGCAGGTCAGGTGTTCGGAATCCCCGCTTCAGAATCTTTTCGATGGCAGTTTCAATCGCCGCCGCAGGTCGCTCCATGCGGAATGAATGGCGCAACATCAGCGCGACGGAGGCGATAGCCGCGATCGGGTTGGCGCGATTTCGGCCCGCAATGTCGGGAGCCGACCCGTGAATCGGCTCGTAGAGCGCAGTCCGTTCTCCCAAACTCGCGGAGGGTAGCAGCCCGATCGAGCCGGTCAACATCGCAGCTTCATCACTCAAGATGTCACCGAACATGTTATTGGTTAGAAGAACGTCAAAGCTGGTAGGCCGGTCGATCAAGCGCATCGCGCAGTTATCCACGTAGAGGTGCTCCAGCTTGACGTCACGGTAGGAACCTCCTACCCGTGTCACGACCTCCCGCCACAACCTGGAGGATTCCAGGACGTTGGCTTTGTCAACTGAGGTCACCTTGTGCTTGCGCAAACGGGCAAGCTGAAAAGCCCGGTGGGCGATCCGCTCAATTTCGTGCTCGCGGTAAACTTCCGTGTTCACGCCCATCCGCTCGCCGTTCTTGGAAAAGATCCCCCGTGGATTTCCGAAGTAGATTCCTCCCATAAGTTCGCGCACGATCACAAGGTCGGTGCCCCGGACACAATTGGGTTTGAGCGCGGACATGTTGACGAGAGAATCGATCACTCGGGCGGGACGCAGATTGGCGTAAACGCGGAGACGCTGCCGCAATTGGAGCAGCCCTTGCTCCGGGCGGATTTCAGGACGCCTGGAGTCCCAGCGCGGACCTCCCACAGCACCAAGAATAACCGCCTGAGCTTGGTTGCAGATCGAGATGGTTTCCGGCGGCAGAGGAACCGCCGTGGCGTCGAGCGCGCAACCACCGATTAGCCCTGTCTGGAAACGAAACTTCGGTCCGATGAGATCCTCGACCGCATGAAGAACTTTGAGGGCCTCGGCGACAACTTCAGGACCGATTCCGTCACCCGGCAGAACAGCAACTTTGAACATGCCATGCATCTGATTGCAGGTATCTTACATGAATAATACCCGAAAACACAAGAATTTATTGAGTTTAGAACCGCAGCGAGCTAAACGCCCCAATCCACCTGCCCCACGTAACGATAAGCCATTTAAAATCAGTTGGTTGTACAAAGAAGAAAATGGGGGAGCAGTGGGATGTCGGGGGCCGCTTACGCTACCCTCCGGCCTTTCGCAATGGATCCGGCCCTGCGCGCAGAATCAGTACCCGCTGGGCATGACCCGGTCAACCAACTCGTTATCTTCAGGAGAGCGGCGGCCGGTTGCGCCATCCTGAGAGGTGCGGCGGAGCTCATAGACTCCCTTGTTGGCTGCCTGGAGATAAGCCCGCGCAGCGGCTTCTACCAGATTATGGCTCACAAACTTTCCGGAGAATTCCAGGCCGCCAAACTTGGCTCGAATGGAAACCTCCGCGGTCCCATCGGTGGCCGCATCAACGGTATGCACCGAAAAATCCACAATGTTGCCTGGAACGCCCGTGATCTGGTCGATAGCGCGAAACGCCGCATCACACGGCGCCTCTGCTGTGGCCGAGTCGCGGAAGGTCCGGCCCTCCCGCTCCAGTTCGATCGTGGCAGTAGAGGTCTTGTCGCTACTGAAGGAGCTTTGTAAAAGCTTCAGCGTGTATAACTCCGGGATATCGCCGAACCCTTCGTTGACGACTTGAATCAGGTCCTCATCATAAACGTTCTTCTTGCGGTCGGCGAGCTGAGTAAACCTCTCATAGGCGCGCTCCAACTCAGGCTTGGTTAACTGGTAACCGAGATCCTCATAGCGCTTCGCCAGGGCGTGCCGTCCAGAATGCTTTCCCAACACAATGTGGTTGGCAGGCATGCCCACCACTTCCGGAGACATGATCTCATAGGTGATGGCGTTCTTCAGGACGCCGTCCTGATGGATCCCGGCCTCGTGGGCAAAGGCGTTCCGCCCCACCACCGCCTTGTTGCGCTGCACCAGCATGCCGGTAAGGCGAGTGAGCATTTGACTGGCGGGGTAAAGCTCTTCCGTGTGAATTTCGGTGTGGTAGGGCTCCACGTCCCGGCGCACCAGGATGGCCATCACGACTTCTTCCAGGGCGGCGTTCCCTGCCCGCTCGCCAATGCCATTGATGGTGCATTCCACTTGGCGCGCGCCGCCCGTAATGCCAGCCAGGGTGTTGGCCACCGCCAGCCCCAGATCATTGTGCGTGTGGGTGCTCAGCACCACGTTCTCCATGCCGGGAACCTTGGTTTTGACGTCGGCGAACATCCGCTCGTATTCACGTTCGACGCAATAACCCACCGTGTCCGGCAAATTCAGGACGGTCGCCCCCGCTTCCACGGCAGCGTGGCAACATTCGATCAAGTAACTGCGGTCGGTGCGACCGGCATCCTCCGGAGAAAATTCTACATCGGCGCAAAGGGACTTGGCGTGGCCGACTGCCCAGGAGATCATCTTCAAGACTTCCTCGCGGGTTTTGCGGAGCTTATACTTCAAGTGGATATCCGAGGTGGCAAGAAACGTGTGAAAGCGCGGCCGCGCTGCTCCCTTCAGAGCTCCCCAGGCGCGGTCAATTTCCAACTGGTTGGCGCGAGCCAGCGCCGCGATGATGGGCCGTCTCACTTCCGCGGAGACCGCAGAAACGGCTTCAAAATCCCCCTGCGAAGCAATCGGAAAGCCGGCTTCCAGAACATCAACGCCCAGCCGCTCAAGTTGGCGAGCCATCTCCAGCTTCTCCTGGAGATTCATGCTGCAGCCGGGGGATTGTTCACCGTCGCGCAGCGTGGTGTCAAAAATAAACACTCTCTCGCTCATTAAGTATCCTCCACCCCTGGATATGGCCAAACTCTGCGAACTTGCAAACTGAAGGACTTGTGCATCCGGCAGCGCCAGCTCCCCTATTTTCCAACCGGCTGGTAGACAAAGTCAAACTAATATCGCCAAACTCAGGCGTGGCTTTGTTTTCAATGAACTTACGCGATCAGCCGCTCGTGCCACCCCTCAAGCCAATTTCCGCATGAGGTTGAATTTGCCACTAGGCGCCAGGTGCTGGTAGCATAAATGTTTGGGCCTTCGGCCACTCTCGGCCCCGCTTTGACGTTCACTTCCGGAGCGGGGTATAACAGGAACTTAGAACTAACAAATGCACCATAACGTAATTTTGACAGCTGGCTGCCAAGCTCCGACACGGCCCGAGCTTCCCGGCGGGCGCATCCGTTTCAAGGTATTCCTCATCTCATAATGGTATGGCATCGATGCTATGTCCAGCAGGGGAAGATAATTGTCTCCCAAGAGTGGCTGGCCGGAAGAGGTCCGCTGCATACCTTGATGGCCTTGTGGAATATTCGTGCGCCGTTGTCATTCGGCCCGCCCTTAATGCGCCTTAGCGTACCGGGAAATCGGGGCTCTCAATTACAAACGGAGGGCCGGCGGCACCTCCAAAGGCCCTTTGGTTGTGTAGACCGAAGCGCCTGCTGCGTCTGACTGAAAGAGGAATGTGAATGCTATCCAGTTCTTGCTCCGCTCCGCAACCACGACGGCTGCCACAGCTTACTTTGCGCCTCGGGTTGGCGGCTGCGCTCTTCGCGCTGCTAACAGGGGTTTCGGCCTTTGCTGTGGACCCGGGCGCTACAGGTTCCTTGCAAGGCACCACCACGGGCATGACCCCGCAGGGGAAACCTTTTGTGGTGGCGGGCGTCTTAGTGAAGCTCACCGGAAAGAGTCCCGGATTGCCCTCGCCTACAGCCTACTCGGATTACACAGGTGTCTACGAATTCTCCGGTCTGCCGGTTGGATCGTACACCCTGGAAGCCACCCTGCAGGGATTCAAGACGGTCAGCAAGACCATCACCATCGCGGGAAGCAAGACCGCAGTTGAGAATATTGTCATGGAGCTTGAGCAATTGCGGCAGAAGGTCGAGGTGCGGGGTTCAGCTCCGGTCGTCTCAACTCAAAGCACCACGCCGCCCACCCAGACCTTGGAAACCCAGCAACTGCTAACCCTTCCAGTGGTTCAGAGGGAGTTCAAGCGGGTTTTGCCCGTTACTCCCGGGGTGCTCCGGATGCAGAGCGGCAAGATTTTTATCAAAGGAGTGCCGGAAGGCCAGAGCATGCTCTTGTTGGATGACGCCCAAGCCGTCGATCCCGTCACTGGGGATTTTTCAATCGACGTGCCGGTCGACGCCATCCAGAGCCTGGACGTTTACAAAGCGCCTTTCAGCGCGCAGTACGGGGGATTTGTGGGCGGGATGACGTCGATTCAGCTCAAGCCGCCGCCCGACACGTGGCATTTGGTCATGCGGGATCTGAATCCCAGCCTGCGGGGCAAAGCCGGACATCTGGTTGGTTTTGCCAGAGCGACGCCTCTGATTCGCTTTGGCGGCCCACTTTGGAAGAACAAGATCAACTTTGCCGAGTCTTTCCTTTACGAAATGAGAAAGCCCGACGTTCGGGGCCTGGCTTGGCCGAACGATGAAATGAAGATCCAGGGCTATAACTCCATCACCAACTTTCAGTTTATCCTCTCTCCCCGGCATTTGATGACCCTCACGGTAAGCTTGTTTCCTCGGCGCTACCAATGGGCCAACCTGAACGCCCTGATTCCGCGCCCCGCTACGGCGGACCACGGACAGCGCGGGTACTCCGTGGATGGCAGCGACACTTATCAGTTCGGCTCCGGAGCCATCCTCCATACCCTGTTCAAATACACCTCGATTGACACCTACGCCCATGGGCACGGCCCGCTTGACATGCTGGTGACGCCCACCGGCCTTGGAGGCAATTACTTCAATTCCTGGGCTCGTTCGGCCCAGCAAGACGAAGGCCAGATGATCTACAGCTTTCCCGGCAAGGAGTGGCTGGGACGGCATGAACTGAGCGTGGGAACGGATGTCACCTACCGCCGCTTCGACGGCACCACCCAGTCGCACTCTATCCTGCTGCTCCGCACGGACGGCTCATCCGCCGAACGGATCGATTTCACGGGCGGGGGGAATCTCAGCGCGGGGGACTCTGCCATCGCCGGATTTGGACAAGACCACTGGATTCTCAACAACCGGTTGGCCTTGACCCTGGGACTGCGTTATTTCGGCCAGACCGACGGCCAAACGGCGAACTTTGCTCCCCGGCTGGGTGTCGTGTATGCCTTGGACCAGAGCGCCAAGACGATCCTGCGCGGCGGCATCGGAACGTTTTACGACCGCACACCACTGTTGGCCGCAACCTTTGCCGACAATCCCGAGCAGATCGTAACGCCGCTTGACCCCAATAGTTCCCCTTCAGGCCCTTCGCTAAGCTACCGCAATGTTTGTGGCAGGATGAGTGCCGGGGCGATTCAGGCGATTCCCAGTTGTTCGGGCCTGGGAAGCACACCCTACAACCTCACTTGGCGCGTGCAAATCTCGCGGCGAATATCCCGGCGTGTCACGGCCAAAGTCAGCACGCTCTACAGCCACACGTTCAAGACTTTTGTCATCGATAAGAATGATAATCCCGCCACACTGATGCTTTCGAATCGCGGCTCCTCGCGCTACCACGAATACGAATTCACCGTAGACTACAAACCCAGCGACAACGCAAATCTGAGCCTCTCCTACGTGCGCAGCACCAGCACCGGAGACCTGAATAGCATCGATGACATTTTTGTGCCCTTTCAGATTCCGGTCATTCGTGCAAATGAATATGGGAATTTGCCCTCGGATGTTCCCAATCGCCTGACGGGCTTCGGATCTTTCAAGCTGCCGTGGAAGGTCACCCTCACTCCTTCCGTGGATTTCCATTCCGGATTTCCCTACTCGAACGTCGACGTGCTGCAAAATTACGTGGGAGCCCCCAATAGCCAGCGTTACCCGATCTTCTTTTCCCTGAACTGGCGGGTTTATAAAGATTTCCCGCTTCCCTTCCACATTCACCGTGGGCACACATTCCGCCTCGGCATCTACTCCATCAACACGACGGGACACCAAAATCCTACGGCCGTTTACAACGATGTCACTTCCCCCTATTTTGGCCAGTTCACTGGACTCGGAAAGCGCGTCAACGGCATCGTCATCGAGTTCTCAAAATAGGACCGACGGCGCTCCAGGTCACGGGGCGTGATACACTGCGCCGCAGGGGAAATTACCACTTCAACAGCGGGGTGGCTTATGCCTGAAACAGATCTTGCGCAAAGAATCGAGAGATTAGAGCGGGATAATCGGCGGCTCAGGAGGTTGGTGAGTATTGGGGGAATTGCTCTGCTCGCGGCGATAGGCTTTCTATACGCC
>JBJKQF010000328.1:0-5272 GCA_046705545.1 Terriglobia bacterium | reverse complement strand
CGCCGCAGCGGTTGAGATGTTGATGGTGCCTTGGCCGTCGCCTCCGGTGCCGCACGTGTCCATCAGGTCGCTGGAATTGAGATTTGCATTGAGGCGCACTCCCGCGCGCTCCAGTGTTTCACGGGCGTGGGCCCGCATGACTTCAGCAAAGCCTACAAGTTCGTCTGTGGTTTCGCCCTTGTCACGCAGGGCGGTGAGAAGCAGCACCATCTGGCCGTCGCTCGGGCGGCCGGAAAGCAATTCCTCCATGACCTCACGCGCCTCGGGGCGCTCCAGGTTCTGTTTGAGCTTGAGTTTTTCGATGGCTTCAGAGATTTGCATAAGCGTGTGTAAGGCCGTTCGCGATTTTCTTCTGCGTCTGCGTTGCTCGCGGCGGAATGCGCCTTCTAGGACGGCCGTCTAAGGGAGACACCTTCGCTTCCGACCGGCTTCCGTTTCGCCGGCGTTGGGCGCAATTTGCTTTTTTTGCCCACATTCCCTATACTGACAGGTTCTTGCAACGCAGTATTCATTCATTGTACGACGGAAACCGCATTCCTTCTGTAAAAGATTCTCCGTCGGAAGTTCTGCGGCGGCCGCAAGGCTTCACGTGGGCACTTGTTTTCACCCTAATCAACGATGAAGATTCACGAATATCAAGCAAAGCAAATTTTGGCGCGCTTCGGCGTGACCACGCCCCGCGGTGAGGTGGCTTACACGCCCGAGGAAGCGCGCGAGGTTTCGAACCGGTTGGGCGGGCCCGTTTCCGTGGTCAAGGCGCAAATCCACGCCGGCGGCAGGGGCAAGGCTGGCGGTGTAAAGCTGGCGCACGACGCCCAGGAAGTGGAGCGCCTGGCGGGCGAAATTCTCGGCAAGACCCTGGTGACGGCTCAAACCGGTCCCGAGGGCAGAGTGGTCCGGCGTCTGCTTATTGAAGAGGGCTTAGAGATCGAGCGTGAATTCTATCTGGGCATGGTGATCGACCGCGTGGCGGCGGCGCCGGTGTTCATGGCATCGAGTGAAGGCGGCGTGGAGATCGAAGTGGTGGCCGAGCATCACCCGGAAAAGATCTTGAAAGAAGTGATCGACCCCGCCGTGGGACTCCAGCCCTTCCAGGCGCGCAAAATGGCGTACGGACTGGGACTGGATGCGGCCGTGGTCAAAGACGCGGCGCGGTTCTTCTCCGCACTTTATCAGGCCTTCCTTGCGACCGACGCCTCGCTGGTGGAGATCAACCCCTTCGTGCTGACCAAGGACGGGCGTCTGCTAGCACTGGACGCCAAGATGAATTTTGACGACAACGCGCTCTTTCGCCACAAGGATATCCGCGAACTGCGCGACCTGGATGAAGAAGATCCCCTGGAAGTCAAAGCCTCCAATTACAACCTGAACTACGTGCGCCTGGACGGCAACGTGGGGTGCATGGTGAACGGCGCGGGCTTGGCGATGGCCACCATGGACATCATCCAGTACGCAGGCGGCCAGCCGGCCAATTTCCTGGACGTGGGTGGTGGCGCCAATGAAGAGCAGGTGCGCCGCGGCTTTGAGATTATCCTGGGCGATCCGCACGTGCGCGCGGTCTTGATCAACATTTTCGGCGGCATCATGCGCTGCGATATTGTGGCTAACGGCGTGGTGGCGGCCGCGAAGAGCCTGGGGATCAAAGTTCCCATCATCGTCCGCTTGGAAGGTACCAACGTGGACCTGGGCCAGAAGATCCTGCGCGAATCCGGCCTGAGCTTCAGCGTGGCGAACGGAATGAAAGACGCAGCGGAAAAAGCCGTCGCGCTGGCAAAACAGTAGTGAAATTGTGATGGTTCGTTGATATGGCGATACTGGTTGACGAAAACACGCGGTTATTGGTTCAAGGCATCACGGGCCGCGAGGGTATGTTCCACACCCAGCAGGCGGTGGCTTACGGTACCAAAGTCGTTGCCGGAGTAACACCTGGCAAGGGCGGGTCGGCAGTCGATGGTATCCCGGTGTTCAACACCGTGCAGGAGGCCAAGGACGCCACGGGAGCCAACGCTTCGGTAATTTTTGTTCCCCCGCCTTTTGCTGCGGACGCCATCATGGAAGCTGCCGGCGCAGGTCTCGCCCTGGTGGTTGCCATCACGGAAGGCATTCCGACGCTTGATATGGTGAGCGTGGCCAAATTTCTTGCCGGAACCCCAACGCGGCTGATTGGTCCCAACTGCCCGGGCATCATTTCGCCGGGCAAGTGCAAGATCGGCATCATGCCGGGCTCCATCCACCGTCCCGGAAACATCGGTGTCATCTCGCGGAGCGGCACGCTAACTTACGAAGCCGTCGGTCAGTTGACGGCGCTGGGCATCGGGCAGTCCACTTGCATCGGCATTGGCGGCGATCCCATCATCGGTACCAACTTTGTGGATGCATTGCGGTTGATGAATGACGATCCGGAAACCCACGGCATGGTGGTGATCGGAGAGATCGGCGGCACCGGCGAGGAGCTGGCGGCCGAGTTCATCAAGGCAAAAGTGAAGAAACCGGTTGTGGGATTCATTGCCGGGCGCACCGCGCCTCCAGGCCGCCGCATGGGGCACGCCGGAGCCATCATTTCCGGAGGCAAAGGCACCGCGGCGGACAAGATCGCAGCCTTCCAGGCGGCGGGTATCCACGTGGCGGAAAGCCCTGCGCTGATCGGGGAAACTATGGCGCGCGCGCTGCAAGCGAAAGCGTCTTCATAAGTTTCCTCCGCGACCCGGAACTGCTGTCTAAGAACGTGATGTGCGGAAGCAATTTACTATTCTGAATGGATCCATCAATAAAGAATCTTTTCAAACAAACTAACATATAGGTAGGCACATGGCCATCGAACGCACCCTTACCATCATCAAGCCTGACGCCGTTGAAGCCGGCCACGCGGGCGATATCATCAAAATCTACGAAAGCAATCAACTCAAGCTGGTTGCAGCTCGCTTGGTCCGCCTGACCAAAAAGGAAGCGGAAGGTTTTTACGCCGTCCACCGCGATAAAGGCTTTTTTGAGAGCCTGACAAGCTTCATGACCTCCGGGCCCGCCCTGGTAATGGTTCTGGAAGGGGATGGCGCGATCGCGCGGCTCCGCCAGGTGATGGGAGCTACGAATCCCGCCCAAGCAGCACCGGGTACCATCCGCAAGCTTTACGCCGATAGCATCGAGCGCAACGCTGTCCATGGCTCCGACGCGCCGGAAACCGCCGCGTTTGAAATCGCTTATTTCTTTCCCGGCATTGATCTCGCCTGATCGTTTCGCGCAAGAACTGAAACTTCTCCTGGGTGGATTCTAACGGGAATCCTTGCTAGGGAACCTTTTCTGCGTTTCTAAGCTCTTCATCCTGATGAACTAAACCCTCCTTGGTCCGTGTGCGCAGATGCCTCCCGGACGGATGTTGTACATTGAGTAAATAAGCGCTTGACTTTACGTTCCTAGCTTGGGATAAATGTCACGGGGCAATCTTTTTCATCAGTCGTGCTCACGCCGCCGAACCTGAAGTTCCCCGGTGAGGGAGAGCAGGTATGCATGCGTGGACGTACATTTTCGTAATTTTCATAGTCGGCTGCATTCTAGGTGTCGTTTCTGCCACGATTCTGTTCAGGGCCAAGCTTAAGGTATATCAGAGGTTCATCGAAAGCCGGCTTGATACTCTCAATATGCCATTTGCCAACCGGGTGTTCCGGTCGGGGCAGACCCCGCACGCCCGGAAAGAAGACGCTCGGAAGGTCGCAGGCAGAGGCAAGTAGGCGGCTTTGCCGGTAGGAGCCTGGGCTTTGCGAGATCTACCGCGCGATTCCAATGCGTTCAAACCGAACGCGTTGCACGGGACTTGCGACTGAGTGCTTGCAGACTTCCGGAACAACCGGCGCCCTCCTTTCCACAATTATCTAAACGGCACTATTGAGATCTAAGGATGCCCCTACGCAAAATGAGATATTTGAGTTAAAATGTACTTTTTAGTATGGAATAACTTATGCTTAAGAGAGACCTACGAACCGCCGTTGTGCTGTTCGCGCACGGGAGCGCCGTCGAGGAAGCGAACCGGGGCGTTCGCGCCTTGGCTCAGAAGATTCAATCTGCCGGACCTTGTACGCGGGTCGAGGCGGCGTTTCTAGGACCGGGCCGCCCGGAGCTTGGTGAGGCTATCGCTAAGGTGGCGGGAGAAGGTTTTGGCCACATTGTAGTGCTTCCTTATTTTCTTACGCTGGGCATCCACTTGCGCCGCGACTTGCCCAAGCTGGTAGAAGCAGAACGGCGCAATCACCCAGAGCTGGAAATCAGAGTGGGCCGGTCGCTGGAAGATCACCCGGAGATGGCCTCGTTGGTCCTGGGCAGGATTCAAGAAGCGATGAAAGAAGAGGGTGAACAGGAACTGTGAGTCATTCCCACTTTAAAGCCTTCCTTCGCGGGGTTCAGTACACGAACGAGCGGACCAAGCACTTTGAGTTTCAGATCTCAAACGGCCACCAGTTTGATTTCCGCCCCGGGCAATTCGTTTCTCTGGAGCTTGAGCCGAACGGCCAGAAGATCCGCCGCCCCTATTCCATCGCGTCCGCTCCGCGATCTGACAACGGCTTTGATCTGTGCCTGAACATGCTTCCGGAGGGCCGCGCCTCTTCCTGGCTGTTTCACCTGAAGGAAGGCGACGCGATTCGTTTCTCCGGGCCATTCGGTTTTTTTACTCTGCGCGAGCCTCCCGATCCCGTTTCCGCTTTTATCGCCACGGGCACCGGCATTGCGCCCATTCGCGCTATGCTCCAAGAACTTTATCGCCGCCCTTATGAGGGGGAAGTGTGGCTGATCTTCGGGGTTCGCGGGGAGTCGGACATCCTCTACCGGGAAGAGTTTGAAAAGCTGGCGGCGGAGAATCCCGGCTTTCACTTCATCCCTACCTTGAGCCGCCCCGCGCCCGGGTGGCAGGGGCACACGGGATATGTGCAGCAGCACGTCGCGCGCTATCTGGCGGACAAGCCGGGATTCCACGCTTACATCTGCGGCCTGCGAAAAATGGTCGACGACGTCTCGCACGCCTTGCGCGCCATGGGCTACGATTCCAGGTCGCTCAGCTACGAAAAATATGATTAGAGTCCGGCGGCGGGGCGACACGTGAGTCGTTCCTGACGGTGTTGCTGCGGGAAGCCTTCGGCGGCCGGGAAAGGAAGTTTTGAGTGCGAAAGGTTTTAACCGCCGCGGAACAAATCTGGGCTGACCTCATGGAAGGGAACAAGAGGTTCCAGGCCGGCACGTCGGCCTTCCGGGAATTTACCCGCAAGCGTATCGAGCTTTGCAGAGG
>JBJKQF010000327.1:0-10384 GCA_046705545.1 Terriglobia bacterium | reverse complement strand
GCAGAAATCCACCAGCGACCCCAAGCCCACGTCGCGGCCGTCGGAGGCGGCTCGCGCCACCCCCAACACGCACTTGTGATCCACTTCATAGCAGAGAAAGATATCCCCGCGCTTTACCTCCTGACGGAGGTAGCGGAGGCTGGAAGCGCTCTTGATCCAGCCTTCGTCGCCCAGCTCGTAAGGCCCCCGGGCGCGCGAGCGGAAGTATTGGTCAAACTTCCACCCGCGCCGGGTGTTGATCTTAAAGACCCACGCGCGCCGGCCCCTACGCGAGTTGCGGTTTGCTCCACTCGATCGCGGCTTTGATTTCATTGTCGGGATGATGGGTCAGAACCTCCTCGAAGTCCGCGTAGGGAACCACGTGAGTGATGATCTTCTCGATGGTCTCTCCCCACTTCTTGTAGGCCTTGCCAAGATCTTCAACGGCCATCTGGAAGTGCTTGCGGCTGGCGTTGACGCTGCCCAGCATCACTTGATTGCGCAGCACCAGCGTGCGCATCAGGCCGGCACCGTCAATTTGGAGCGGACGGTCGCC
This sequence comes from Terriglobia bacterium, assembly GCA_046705545.1. Taxonomy (GTDB): domain Bacteria; phylum Acidobacteriota; class Terriglobia; order UBA7540; family UBA7540; genus JAMCXS01. The sequence goes on along the minus strand of JBJKQF010000327.1, from coordinate 9,849 downwards.
GCCCGGAATGCCCGTGAGGACGTAGACGCCGTTGATGCCCAAGGCGCCCAGCAGGTCAAATTCCACGTGGGCGATGCCCGTAGATTCAAAAATCATGTCAATCTGCCCGTAGCTATCGTCGAGCGCTTGCGGCTTGGTTTCTCTTCCGTCCACGTATTTGCCGCCCAGTTGCTTTAAGAGAGTAGGCCGGAGGGAATCGGCATCCACGACGTCCAGTCCCAAGACCTCGGCGCCACGCTGCCTCAAGGCCACTGCCGCCAGCAGGCCGATCGGACCCAGCCCCGCCACCAGCACCTGCTTGCCTTGGAGCCAGGTCGCAGGGTCAAGCTGTCCGGGAAGCCGCGCCGTTTGGATCAGCACCGCTTCATCGATGGCCTTTTCCCCCACTGAGGTGGGCTCGGAAAGCACGCCGAGGGGCACTTGGTCCTTGGGAACCTTCACAAAATATTGCTCCTGGTCTACCACCAGTTCCGTTTCGTAACCATCGCGCTGTTTGATTCCGCGTTCGGTATAATCTCCCGTCGAGCACATATCGCTACGGTTGTTCAGGCAAGCCGGGCAGTGCCCACAACCCCGGCGGACGGTAAAACACCCAAAATCCCCCGGCTGCGCGGCCTTGACCCCTTTCCCCACCTCAACCACCTGCCCGAACATTTCATGCCCGATCACCAGATCCTTCTGCCCCGGAGGAGCGTCGGACCTTCCGCCGGCAACCTCTTCGCGGTCCGTGCCGCAGATCCCCACTCGCACTACCCGCAATTTGATCTCGTCAGCGGCCTTCAGTTGAGGCTCCGGGCGGTCCACTAAGCGCACATCTTTGGTCCCTGGAATAATCGCAATTGCCTTCATGATGAGTTCGCCCCTTTCAAAAAAGATGTTTATAGCTTAACAAGACCGCTCGCCTTGAGCCGAGTTCTTTTTGGGGAGGGGCAAACCGAAATCCCGCATGAAAATCCGGCAACGCCTCAGTAACTAACTTTACACCCGGCATGAAGTGTCGCAGTCTTAATCAATACACGCAGAAGTATGTGTTAGCGCATTAATCGAACCATCGGCCCATTGTGATTACGGCAGCGCATCGATAACATTTCTTTCAAATGAAATATTCACCGTACGAGCACGGCGTCGATGTTGACCTGTTTCCGACGAAGGAACCGCCCCGCGAGCGCTCCTTGTGGAAGTGGATACTGGTGATCGGTTTCTGCTTGTTCTTTATTTACCGTTCGACGTTTCCGGTGCTGCGGCTGCAATCAGATCCACCTCCAGAGTTCGTCTGCGAAGCTCCGAACGGACGCCTCGATCGCAAGGAACCGGAAAAGGTGATTGCCCAGGCTTATTGGAACGTGGCGGTTCACTCCATCCAAGCCGAATATTCATCTAAGCAATCTCTCCCGTCTACTCCGCCGCCTGAATTCAAGATTGATTCGACACTGGCGTCGGCGGCGTCCAACATGGATGTTGACCGCGTCCTCTATTGGCAGCGGCTCCGGGATGTCTGGAGTGAGCAGGAGACATGGCAGGTGTCTTACGGGTGGAGCCTCAACTGGGTCACAGATTTTCTGGATGGCCTCGGCCATCACGCCAATCAATCTGTACAGCAGTTCGTGCAAAGCGTCCAGCACTGGAAGTATGAGCTGGGACACATCCACACCTCTTAAGCACCACATTCCGTTTGCCTTATCCCCCACGGAGCAGCCCGGCTATCCTCCTCTTCTTCAAAAACCCGCAGAGTGCCAAGATGCCGGCCCAACGGGCGTCATCGGGTGTAAAATAACAAGAGTATAGCGGGCATGGTCCGCGAGCCTCCCTGAGCCTCTCGCAACCTTCCATGCTAGGCTCAGCCAGATTGCCGCGGACGGTCCAGACGGGCGGCTATTACGGTCTAAACACTGGCGGGAGCCGGAGAAAAGTCGCGGGGAAAGCGCAATTGGGCAGGAAACCCCCGGCCGAGTTCGGTCATCCCATGAGTGTTAACACTTATACGGCAGGGCAACCATGATCAAGATGCGCCTTACGGCTTGGGGACTGACAGCGGTGCTCCTTTGCGGGGTAATCTCCGCGGTGGCGGCGGATAACCCTCCGGACGCCGTCAGGCCTTGCTCCAAGTCCCACGACAAGATGGACGACGTTTACTGCATCGGCGACCGCCGAGTCGCCCATCGCAGCATGATCTCCCTCGATAAGGAAGTCGCTATCGGCAAACAGTACGCCGATCAGATCGACCGCTCCGCCAAACTGGTCAAGGATCCTGTCATCACTGAATACGTAAACCGCGTGGAGCAAAATATCGCAGAGAATTCCGACGCGAAGGTTCCCATCACCATTCGAGTCATCGCCTCTCCGGAAATCAATGCCTTCACCCTTCCGGGCGGATTTATTTACGTCAACACGGGCTTGCTTCAGGCCGCCGGCAGTGAGTCTCAGCTTGCCGGGGTTCTTGCACATGAGACCGCGCACGTGGCCTGCCGGCATTGGGCCGCCAGCATGACGAAGCAGACGTTGCTCCAGTACGCGATGATTCCCCTCATCTTCACCCCCATGTCTTATCCGGTGTACATTGGGCTTTCCGAAGGGCTCAATTTCGGAATCCCGATCGCCTTCCTTAAGTTCAGCCGAGAGGATGAGGCGCAAGCTGATTTCCTTGGCCTGCAATATATGTGGAAGGCGGGATACGATCCGGACTCGTTCCTCGGCATGTTCGCCAAGATCGTCCGGGAGCAACGGCGCGACCCTGGCAGCGTGCCCAGCGTCTTCATGGATCACCCGCCCACCCCGGACCGCGTGATCAAAGCCGAAAAGGAAATCAAAACCATTCTGCCCAAGCGCCAGGAATACCTGGTTTCAACCTCCGAGTTCCAGGAGGTGAAAGCCCGGTTAAACACCTTGCTCGGCTCCATGAAGAAGAACGCGAAAAACGAAAACAAGCCGACCCTCATCCGGCGGGAGCCCAATTCCAAACAGCCGGCCGGCTCAGGGCAGAGCGGCGGGCAAGACAACTCTAAGCCTCCCGTGCTTCAACGGCGGGATTAGAGTGTCCTTATTACGCTTCGTGTATGTCGACGCGGGAAGCTGCGCGGGGAGCAAAGGGGTAAGCCGCAAAATTCTGCAGGAGGCTGGCGCCTCTTAGTTCTGTTCGTGGATGGTCACGACGGAGCGAACTTCAAACTCACGAACCCCTTGGGGGGTCGTCACCGTCACCGTATCTTCAACTCTTTTCCCCATCAGGCTGCGCCCAATCGGCGAGGTGGTGGAAATCCAGCCTTTTGAAACGTCCGATTCTTCACTCGTGACCAATTTGTAGTGAACCTCGACGTCGCGATCAACATCGTAAAGAACCACTTTCGACCCATAAGCGATCCGGTCCTTGGGAATGTTGCTAACGTTCACCAGGGAGAGGTCCGCGATACGTTTCTTGAGTTGGGCGAGACGCGCGCCGACAAAATCCTGGCGCTGCTTGGCCATGATGTACTCGGCGTTCTCGCTTAAATCGCCATGAGCCCGGGCCCGCTTCAATTCCTGGGGTAATTCGTGAGTTAACTCGTGCTCCAGGGCCTGAATTTCTTCTTGTAACTTCTGAAGGATTGGTGATGACATGGTGTGGATCTCAGTGATCGTCCTTCTTCTATTATAGAAAATGGCTGCCAGCGACGCAACCGAAACCGCGCTAGCATTCCACAGGTGGATTTCCTAAATTGACCCACTACCCACCGCCGCCTCTCTTTCGAACGGCAAGGTGTTGTGGGCCTTCAGACTCAAAAAAACGCCGGATGCGAGGCCAGTGTCTCTGGACCGTCGCCGTCGTGCTAAGGTGGCCTCCTCGCGCCAGCAAGTTCAGTCTGATTCCAGCAAAGCGCGCGAAATTCTCCACCTGCTTCCACGGAATGTAGGGATCATCTTTTGCGTGGAACATCATGATCCGCGAGCCCTGCAGACGCCCGATGTACCGTGCCGGATTGTAAAAGTTGCCACGCCGCAGCTTGTTCCAGTTTTTGTCGGAAAGCCGGTATCCGTTTCCAAACGCCTCGCGAATGTAAGCCGGGTAGCTGCTGTTGGATGTCTCCTTTTCCTCTTCATCCCGCAGTATACCCCAGTCGACCACCGGGCAGTTGGCGATCACCTTTTTTACGCGGCGGTCGAGCGAAGCAAGAATGGCAGCAGTTCCGCCGAAGCTTCCACCAATCACGAAAATTTCATCCACCGCCAGATTAAACTGCTGCCCGAAAGCGTTTTCGCGAATCTGGCCGCTGAGGATTCCGGCAATGACGTCGGCGACATCGGCCATCGGGGATTTTTCGAGGAATTTCCCTCCGCTCTCCCATGCCCCACGCCAGCGCGGATAAAACACCCAATAGCCTTTGCGCGCCAGAAATTCCGCCAGCGGCTGCTTGCTGGGCACGGATGGCATGCCATCACAAAGAATGATAGCGTTCTGCCTTTTGCCTTTACGTACCGGCGGCAGAAACTCAGCAACGATCTCTTTTTTGAATCTTGTGCGGAACACGCGTTCCAGTCTGGCAATATGGTTTGCCAGAACCAGGCTCTAAGATTTGTTGCGACGGATGATTTCTGAAACTTTCGCCAAAATCAGATTTTCTTGACATCCGGCTGATATTTTAAGCAAGGTGCCGCACGCTGGCAGGGTACAGCAAAGTCCGAGGCCCCGAATACGTCCTTAAATCAATACAATACTGCGGGCCACAGCCCTACTTAAGCAAGATCTCAATCCGGAATTGGTCCTGAAGCGTTCCACCATCCCGGCTGGCGTTCAATTTAACCTAGAAGGCAGAGTGACGCAATCCTAAAGGCAAAGCGGCGGAAACCAAGGCTCTGCGGACGCCGGTTCCGCGCGGAAGACTAACCCTCGTCTTCTTCGGCAAACAGACGATAGCCGGCGTTGGGCGGAAACATTTCCGCCATTAGAATCATCCTCTTACGCAGGTCATCCACTGCCAAGTGCTCTACGCCGACACGGATCTGAACGTCGTGCCAAAGTCCGTGCATGTATTCGGCGCAAGTGCTCACAAAGGAGATGTCACGGTACTTCTCGAACCGTTCCCCGGTCCGCGACCAGCGGTTCCGGCTGCGCAGCGATTGCTTCGCCTCGTAAGCGTCTTGGTCGATTTCACCGCCCGCATCCTGGCTGAGTTCCCGCTCCAAGAGGTCCGTGTAGCGCTTCAACTCGCTCGCGGTAAGCCTTGGCCGGAGCAATTCCCCGACGCTGGCCAGCAACTCAAATCCCGTGTCGTGTGCGTCGAAGTCCCGGCACGCCAGCAGCAGGTCAATTCGCTCCTGGCTTTCCAACCACACCGCAGAATGCTTTTCCCCTTCCGGGCGGGAAAAGGCGACCATGTCCCCATCCGGAAAACAGGCCACAAAAGGCACCAGCAGAATCCGAACCTTGCCCAAGCGTTGCGCGATGGATTCCGGCACGGCATCGCCCGGCTCTCGCACCATGGTGCGCTCCTCGGAGGGCGTGAGCGCAGCCGCGGCATGCATTTCCCACCCATGCGCCAGGTGAGAGAGCGGCACGAAAGAGCGCTGGACGTATTCTTTGACCGGAACACTTTCGCGAAGGGAAGCTGATGAGGTATTCAAGACACGTCACCTTTGAGTTTGGGCAAACCTCAACTTTATTTTGGGGGATAACCTCATTCGGTGTCCAGAGGTCCGTTCCGGGGCTCGCCGCGAGTCATGCGAGCCGTGAAGCCACACAAAACGATCAGGAGGGTTGATAGCCAACCAGCTGACCGGCGTCCACACGCCCTACGCGTACCTCCAGAAGCTGATTCGGAACCGTGCCGCGGGAGGGCACCGAGACTTTCAAATAGTTGGACGAAAGGGCGGAGCGCATTTCATCCTCCGCTTGGTGAAGCGTCAGGACACTCAACGTGTTCCCCACCTGCTCCTCCAGAAAGTCCCGGCGCTTGGCGGTGATCAATGAGCGCATTTGGCCGGCTCGCTCGTGGATGCGGCGTCCGTCCACCGCTTGGGAACTGGCAGCCGCGGGGGTTCCGGGCCTCGCCGAATAGGGGAAGATATGGAGATAGTTAAAGGGCAAGGACTCAATAAACCGCAGGCTTTCAGCGTGGTCCTCTTCGGTCTCTCCCGGAAACCCCGCCATGACGTCCGCACCCAGGCCGCAATCAGGGATCTGTTCGTGAATGGCCAGGATGCGCTCGGCGTATTGGGTGGTCCAATAGCGCCGGTTCATCAGGCGAAGAATCCGGTTGCAGCCGCTTTGCAGCGGAACGTGGAAGTGCTTGGCCAGGCGCGGCTCCCGCGCCACAAGCTCAATGAGGGCGTGGCTCACATCCATCGGCTCAATCGAGCTGATGCGCAATCGCGGGACACGAGTTTCAGCAAGGATTCGTTCCAGCAAAGCGAGAAAGTTGAGGCGCGGTTCTAAATCGCGGCCGTAACTGCCCAGGTTGATGCCAGAAAGCACAATCTCCTGATAGCCTTCCGCCTCAAGCTCCCGGACCTGCTCAATCACTTTCCCGGGCTCCAGGCTGCGGCTTTCGCCGCGCACGTGCGGAATCACGCAAAAGGCGCACCGCGCGTTGCAGCCATCCTGGATTTTCAGCGTAGGACGCGTGCGATCGTCAGCGGAAGCAGGCGCAAAATGGAACGCATCTCCAATTTCGCCCACCAGAACTTCCGCGGTGGGCGTGGAGGGGGCAAGGACCGGAAGCGGGGCTCCGGGGCCGGCCCGCAGTTCCGCCGGCTCAGCGGAATTCTTGGGGAGCGCGGACTTCCCAATCTCGCGCACCAAGATTTCCGCCACGGAGTGCTTGTGGGAATTCCCCACCACCCACGCGACACCCGGCAGCTTGGCGATTTCCTCCGAGGCGCGCTGAGCGTAGCAGCCGGTGACCAAAATGCGGCCGCCGGGATTTTCGCGGTGCAGACGGCGAATCACCTGGCGGGCTTCCGCGTCGGCCGCCGACGTTACTGTGCAGGTGTTAACAACCGTGACCTGGCATTCTTCCGGGCGCGCCTCCTGGAAGCCTCCCAGGATCAACTGTTTCTTGATCGCGGCGCCGTCCGCCTGGCTCGCCCTGCATCCGAAGTTAATAATATGAAAGGTGCCCATCAAGGCTTCATGTTAACTGAACTTGAGCTGGCAGCGCCAGGGGTAGGTCCTGGTTGCGGGAGCGCAACGCGAGCCTTGAATAAACCGCCCCTCTCGCCGCGAGAGCAAGCGAACCCAGATCTTATCAGTTGCTGGTGGCTTGTGGGGGGGGGCAGGGCAGAAGTATCTTCCGGGCTCGACGCGACGAAACTAGCGCCGAGCCTCGGAATCCGGTCCTTCCCGAGGCAGCCAAGAAGGGATGGTTGAAATGAGGTTAAGCCGGTGAACCTGCAGCTCGCCGCTGCTCGTAGCATTCCCGGCAGTAAACAGGGCGCCCCTGTGTCGGCTTGAAGGGCACAGTGGTTTCCTTCCCACATTGCGAACAGACCGTGGTGGTTTCCACGCGCCGATAGCCTTGGCCACTCAGTAACTGGCTTCGCTTTGACTTACAGGTCTTGCATCGTTTGGGTTCGTTTTTGAATCCCTTATCTGCGAAGAAAACTTGTTCTCCTGCCGTGAAAACAAATTCCGCTCCGCAGTCAATGCACTTGAGGACCCGATCCCGGTATTCCATGCTCAGCCCCCTACCCGACCAAGGCCACCCCTCGTGGCAGACATTATCGTTGTGCCAGAAAGATTAGCTTTGGTCGTGCCTAGCCTTTTTGCGGGCTCGTTTCCGCGCCAAGGCCGCTTTGACCCTCTTACGCTCTCCTGGTTTGAGATAAAAGGAATGCTTCTTGATCTCCTTGATGATGTCCTCTTGTTGCACTTTACGCTTAAAGCGGCGGAGGGCGCTTTCTAAAGACTCTCCCTCCTGTAGTCGAATCTCGGCCAAACGATCAACACCCCCATTTCCATGAGAAATTGTATGAGTTCACTTTTCCTCTGGTTTAGCCCGATTCTCCCCTATCCGATTTATGGAAGTCAAGCCTATTTTTTGAAATAATTATGGTTTTCCCCTGAACCGATCAGCGCCTTTTCTGCCCTGGAAACCCTTCCTGAAAGCCCTGCGGCCCGTTGGAAGGCTTCCGGACCCCCGGTCCAAGTGGGTCTTCTTGACCCGCTAAACCCCTTGTGTTAGGTTCATGTTCACTCTCTATGCAACGACCGGCGACAAGCGCATGGCAGAAATCCTGAACGTTGACAGTCTCCCGTTGGAAGATGTGCTGGAGTACTCGACCCGCCTGATTCTTTCGGGCAAAGTCGTCGCTTTCCCCACCGACACCTACTACGGCCTGGGCGCAGATCCTTTTAACCTCTCCGCGGTCAGTGAGATTTTCCGCATCAAGCGCCGGTCTTCGGAACGACCCATCCCGCTGCTGGTGTCTTCTCTCGATCAGGCGGCGGATTTGGTTTCTGACCCGCCCCAGCTCTTCTTTACCTTGGCGAAGAAGTTCTGGCCGGGCCCCTTGACGCTGATTGCGCCCGCCTCGCGCCAGATCCCCTTGAAGATTACCGCCAACACTGGGCGGGTCGGCATCCGGTGGCCACGTTCTCCTCTGGCGGAAGCTTTGATTACCGCCTTGGGACGCCCGCTGACGGGAACCAGCGCCAACCTTTCCGAGCGCCCGGCGTGCTCAACGGCCGCCCAGGTTGAAGAACAGATTGGCCGAGCCTTGCCTCTGATTCTCGACGGCGGCGTCACCGCGGGTGGCCAGCCTTCCACGGTGGTTGAACTCCGGGGCGACCGCGTCCGCATCCTGCGCCGAGGCGGCGTCGCGGAATCCGAACTGGAAGATTTCCTCGCCTGAGTTGCCCCGTGCGTCTGCGCCATTGGATTTTTCTCGGTCTGGTTGCCCTTACAGCAGCATTAATTCTTTGGGAAGTCTCCCTCTACAAAGCCATCCGGCGCCAGGCTGCCGATGATGAGGCCCGGCCCGCCGGCGCCATCGTCGTTTTTGGAGCCGCTGAATACGATGGGCGTCCTTCGCCCGTCTATAAGGATCGCTTGGACCACGCCTTTGACTTGGAGGAGGAGGGACTTGCTCCGCTGATCATCACCACGGGGGGCCAAGGGGGAGATCCTCGTTACACAGAAGGCGGCGTGGGACGCGATTATCTCATTCAGCAGGGAGTGGCAGCACGCAAAATCCTGGCGGACACTCACAGCGAGACCACCTATCAAAACGTTCGCGCGACGGTTGCCCTGCTAAGAAAGCGCGGGATCACCACTTGCCTTGCGGTCAGTGACGGCTTCCATCTCTATCGGATCAAAATGCTCTTTGCATCCTTCGGCATCAAGGCCTACGCGTCTCCCGATCCCCGCAGTCCGATCGAAGCGAATCCGACCGCGCGCACTTTGTATTCACTGCGGGAAATATTGATCGTTACCCTGTGGCACCTGGGGCTGCGAGTCTAGGCTTTTACTCCGGATAGACGCATCCTAGTGTTACCGCCCGGCGCGCGCCCGTCACGGCAGGAAGGTTCCCGGGCAAAACTTGCAGGGTCCGGTCCGCGAGGATGGCAAAGGCCATTGCCTCCTTGGCGTCAGCGGGAATCCCCCAAGCGTCTGAAAGGCTCACTTCCAGCTCCGGCAGAAGTTCCTTGATGCGCCTGAGCAGCAGCCGGTTGTGCGCGCCGCCACCCGAGACGATCAAGCGTCCAACACTCGCCCGCGGGCAAATAAAATTCCTCAGAGCGTCGGCCACGGTTCGGGACGTCAGTTCGCTGGCAGTTCGGAGCAGGTCCTGAGGGCTGCGGCGCTTTCTCCCGGACAAAAAGTAACGGCGCAAAAAGTCCTCGCCAAACTGCTCGCGGCCCGCGCTTTTGGGTGGCGT
>JBJKQF010000326.1:0-8330 GCA_046705545.1 Terriglobia bacterium | reverse complement strand
GGTCGGCTTGCCCATCCCCATCCAGGTTAAGCTTGCGCACTTTGATGCGGCCTGAAACCGGAGCCTTGAAAATCCCGGTGGCGACCACTCTTCCGCCGATTTCAATCTGCTTGGGAAGGCCGACGTTGACGGAAAGGACTTTCATCGTGGTTTCGCAAAAGTGAAGTTGCTACCCCCTTCACTTTGCGCAGCATATCGCAGAAAAAGCCTGCCGGTACGGCTATTTGCCGACGGCCGGAAGAGGCAACCTTTAATGCAGCCAATGGATAAATATTCGTTATGAAACCTATAAAAATATTCGCTTTCAGGCTGTTCACGGGTATGCTATTTTCAATATCTGCAGGAATCTCGTAACCTTACTGGACTTGTCGGGAACCCAGAATCCTGGAAATATTATGGAGAGGACTCGTTGCCAATCCGGCCTTCCTGCCCCTCAGGGCCTCTACGACCCTCAGTTTGAGCATGACGCCTGCGGAATCGGCTTTGTGGCCAACGTTGCCGGCCAGAAGTCCCACGATATCATCACTAAAGGCGTTCAAATCCTGATCAACCTCACCCACCGTGGGGCCTGCGGGTGTGACCCGGAGACGGGTGACGGCGCGGGCATTCTGATTCAGATTCCGCACAAGTTCTTCCAGCGCGAGTGCTCAAGGCTTGGGTTTACGCTTCCCCATCCCGGTGAATATGGGGTGGGTATGGTATTTCTGCCCGTCGAGCGCCACGAAAGAATTCTTTGCGAGGGCATCATTGAAAAGATCGTGCGCGAGGAGGGGTTGGTGGTGCTGGGCTGGCGGGATACTCCCGTTGACGCCAAGGCGATCGGGCGTCTGGCTCGCAGCACGCAGCCCTATATCGAACAGCTTTTCATCCAGCGCGCGCCGGGCATGGACCAGGACACTCTAGAGCGGAAGCTCTATGTGATTCGGCGGATGGCAGAAGCCGCAGTGGCGCGGGCGGACATCAAAGACAAGGGCCAGTTCTATATCCCTTCGCTCTCCTCGCGGACCATTGTGTACAAGGGATTGCTGCTGGCACCACAGATCACGAATTTTTACGGGGAGCTGTCGGATCCCGAGGTGATGAGCTCACTTTGCCTGGTTCATCAGCGCTTTTCGACTAATACTTTTCCAACTTGGCAGCTGGCGCATCCCTTCCGCTACCTGTGCCACAACGGGGAAATTAACACTCTGCGCGGGAACACGAACTGGATGCACGCCCGGCAGTCAACGCTCAGCTCGCCTCTGTTCGGAGAGGACATCAAGAAGCTGCTGCCGATTATTACCCCCGGAGGCAGCGACTCGGCCAAGCTGGACAACGCTGTGGAACTGCTGGCCTTGGCCGGGCGTTCCCTGCCGCACGTGTTGGAAATGCTGGTCCCCACAGCTTGGGAGAACGATTCAACCTTGCTGGAGGACGTCAAGGCTTTTTACGAATACCATGCTTCGCTCATGGAACCCTGGGATGGTCCGGCTGCTCTGGCCTTTACCGACGGGCGTTTGATCGGCGCCAAGCTTGACCGCAACGGCCTACGCCCCATTCGCTATCTGGTGACGACCGACGGTTTGGTCATCGTGTCCTCTGAAGCCGGCGTGCTGCCGGTCAAGCCGGAAAACGTCTTGTCGAGGGGGCGGCTTGGGCCGGGGCGCATGCTGCTAGTGGATACCGAGCGCGGGCGCATCTTTTCCGATGAAGAAGTTAAGACCGCGCTGGCCGGCCGGCAACCCTATGCCGACTGGTTGAAGAAGAACCAGATTACGCTCCATCAACTTCCTGCGCCGCCGCGAGTTCAAACCACGGATTTTGACACCATCCTAATGCGGCAGCGTGCCTTCGGCTACACCGATGAAGACCTCCGCACGATCATGCTGCCCATGGCCACGCAAGGCCAGGAGCCTGTGGGCTCGATGGGGACGGATACGCCGCTCGCGTGCCTGTCGGACCGGCCGCAACTCCTCTTCCATTATTTCAAGCAGATGTTCGCCCAGGTGACCAATCCGGCCATCGACCCTATCCGCGAGGAGCTGGTCATGTCATTGACCGGCTACATCGGCTCGGAGGGGAACGTCCTGGACGAGACGCCGAAACATTGCCACACGTTGAAGCTTCCTCATCCCATCGTGACCAACCACAGCTTGGAAAAGATTCGCCGGGTCAGTCGGGGAGATTTCCTGGCCACCACCCTGCCTATGGTCTTCCGCGTGGACGGTGGGGCGGGCATGGAAAGGGCTCTCGAAAACCTGTGCCGCAGCGCCTCGCTTGCCATCAAGTCGGGGTACACGCTTCTGATTCTCTCCGACCGCGGCGTGGACCGCGAATACGCTCCGATTCCCAGCCTGCTGGCGCTCTCGGCCGTGCACAACCATTTGGTCCGGGAAGAAACGCGCAATCAGGTCGCCCTCATCGTGGAATCCGGCGAGCCGCGCGAGGTGATGCACTTTGCGCTGCTGATCGGCTATGGAGCCAGCGCCGTCAACCCTTACCTGGCCATTGAAACTTTGGAGAGCCTTTTCGAGCGCGGTTACTTTCCGCCCGATTACACTTTTGACCAGGTGCTGAAAAACTACTTGAAGGCCGTGGACAAGGGTCTGCGCAAGACTTTCTCCAAGATGGGAATCTCGGCGCTGCAAAGTTATTGCGGCGCGCAAATCTTTGAAGCGATCGGACTGAACCGCGCTATCGTGGACCGTTACTTTACGGGGACGGCTTCGCGCATCGAAGGCGTGGATATGGACGTGCTGGCGCGTGAAGCGCGCATGAGGCATGAGCAAGCCCTGCGGCCGCCCGCGGCTTCTGACACTGAACTGGAAGTGGGTGGGAACTATCAGTACCGGGTACGGGGAGAGCAGCACCTGCTCAATCCCTCCACGATCAGCAAACTTCAGCACGCCGTGCGGCAGTCAAGCTTTTCAACCTTCCAGGAGTTCACCAAGATGGTGAACGACCAGAACCGCGAGCTGCGCACGCTGCGGGGCCTGTTGGAATTGCATCCGGCCGGCGCGCCTGTGCCGATCGAGGACGTCGAGCCTGCCGCGCAAATTGTCAAACGGTTCGCGACGGGCGCCATGTCATTCGGTTCCATCAGCCGGGAGGCCCACGAGACCTTGGCCATCGCCATGAACCGCATCGGCGGCTACTCCAACACCGGAGAAGGCGGCGAAGACGAGGCGCGTTTTCAGCCTGACGCCAACGGTGATCTCCGCCGCAGCGCCATCAAGCAGGTGGCCTCGGGACGCTTTGGGGTGACGGCGCACTACTTGGTGAACGCCAACGATTTGCAGATCAAGATTGCGCAGGGCGCAAAGCCTGGCGAAGGCGGACAACTGCCCGGCCATAAAGTGGACGAGGTGATTGCGCGCATCCGCCATTCGATTCCAGGCGTGCAGTTGATCTCGCCGCCGCCGCATCACGATATCTATTCGATTGAAGATCTGGCGCAATTGATTTACGACCTCAAGAACGTCAATCCCAAGGCGCGAATTTCCGTCAAGCTGGTGGCCGAGGCCGGGGTGGGCACGGTAGCAGCCGGCGTCGCCAAGGCGCACGCTGATGTGATCTTGATCTCCGGCTACGACGGCGGGACCGGTGCCTCTCCGCTCAGCTCCATCCGACACGCAGGCATTCCCTGGGAACTGGGGCTTGCCGAGACGCAGCAAATTCTGGTGATGAATGACCTGCGCAGCCGCGTGCGCATCCAGGTGGATGGGAAGTTGACGACGGGCCGCGACGTTGTTATTGCCGCCATGCTTGGAGCGGAAGAGTATGGTTTCGCCACGGCGCCGCTAATCTCCATGGGCTGCGTGATGATGCGGAAATGCCATTTGAACACCTGTCCGGTGGGCATCGCCACGCAGGACCCGGTCCTGCGCAAGAAGTTCCAGGGCCAGCCCGAACACGTGATTAATTTCTTGTTTTACATTGCGGAAGAGATGCGCGAGATTATGGGCCAATTGGGCTTCCGGACCGTGGATGAGATGATCGGGCGGGTGGATTGCCTTTCCCAACGCAAGGAGATCGACCACTGGAAAGCCCGCGGCCTGGACTTCTCTTCCATTCTCTATAACCCTCCGGTTCCCACCCACGTGGGGCGCCGCTGCGTGGTTCCGCAGGACCACGGACTTGATCAGGCGCTCGACTACAAACTCATCGACCACGCCCGCGAGGCAATCGAGAATCGTACGCCGGTGACCTTTAACCTTCCCATTCGCAACGTCCACCGTACCGTGGGCGCCATGCTGAGCGGCGAGATTGCGCGCCGGTATGGGTCAGAGGGTTTGCCCGATGATACGATCCGCTTTGCGTTTCACGGCTCCGCAGGCCAGAGCTTTGGTGCGTTTCTGGCCAAAGGAATTACCTTGGAGCTTGAGGGTGAGGCGAATGACTACGTGGGCAAGGGGCTTTCTGGAGGCCGGCTGATTATCTATCCGCCACGGATTTCCTCCTACCTCCCCGAGCAGAACATACTGGTCGGCAACGTCGTCCTCTATGGAGCCACAGGTGGTGAGGCCTTCTTCAACGGTATGGGCGGTGAGCGGTTTGCCATACGCAACTCCGGCGCAGTCGCCGTGGTTGAGGGCGTGGGCGATCATGGCTGCGAGTACATGACCAAGGGAACTGTTGTGGTGCTGGGCCGGGCCGGGCGGAACTTTGCCGCCGGTATGACCGGAGGGATTGCTTATGTTCTCGATGAGACGGGTGAGTTCGTATCGGTCTATTGCAATCGCTCGAGCGTAGACCTGGAACCCGTCTCCGAGGGCGAAGACATCCAGATACTGCATTCGCTTGTTTCCCGGCATGCGGAACTGACAGGCAGCCCTCGGGCCAAGTGGATTTTGGAAAACTGGGGCACGATGCTGCCCAAGTTCGTCAAAGTGTTCCCGCATGAATACAAGCGGGTGCTCGGCATTCCTCGCGCTCCGGTGGGGCTGGTGGCTGCTCAACCTCAGACAGTGGGTTCGCAAGAGAACCGCAAGGTGGCCCATGGGTAAAGTCACCGGTTTTATGGAGCATGAGCGGGAAACTCCGGAGCGGCGCCCGGTTGCCACGCGGGTTAATGACTTCTTTGAGGTCTACCAGGATTTCCCCGACGAAAAGGTTCGAGTGCAGGGCGCCCGCTGCATGGATTGTGGCGTGCCCTTTTGCCATACGGGTTGTCCCCTCAACAACGTCATCCCGGAATGGAACGACTTCGCCTATCGCAACCGCTGGAAGGAAGCGATTCGCACCCTCCACGTGACGAACAATTTCCCGGAGTTCACCGGCCGGCTTTGTCCTGCGCCCTGTGAGGCTTCCTGCGTGCTGGGAATCAACGAACCCCCGGTGTCTATCAAGGCGATCGAGAAGTCGATTATCGAGCACGCCTTTCGGGAAGGCTGGGTGGTTCCGGAGCCTCCGGAGGTTCGCACTGGCAAGCGCGTGGCGGTGGTGGGTTCCGGGCCTTCGGGCCTTGCCGCGGCGCAGCAGTTGAACCGCGCCGGACATTGGGTGGCGATTTTCGAAAAGGCCGACCGCCTGGGCGGCTTGTTGCGGTACGGCATCCCTGATTTCAAGATGGAGAAGCGCATTCTAGACCGTCGGCTCGAGCAGTTGGAGCAGGAAGGTGTCAAGTTCCAGCCGAGCAGCCACGTGGGACAAAACGTGCCGGTCAAGGATCTCCGCAAGGAGTTCGACGCCATTCTGCTGGCAGGTGGCGCGGAACATCCCCGGGATTTGAAGGTTCCCGGCCGCGAGCTTAAGGGCATTCACTTCGCCATGGAGTTCCTCCCGCAACAAAACAAGATTGTGGCGGGAGATTCGGTGCCGGACCAGATTCTGGCCACGGGGAAGAAGGTGGTGATTATCGGCGGCGGCGATACGGGCGCTGACTGCCTGGGGACCGTGCATCGGCAGAAGGCCGCCTCGGTGTCTCAGTTTGAGATTATGCCCATGCCGCCTAACGAGCGGTCGCCCAAAACTCCCTGGCCGCTATGGCCTTTGCAACTCCGGACGGAAAGCTCTCACGAAGAGGGCGGTCTGCGCGATTGGGCCATTGCGACCACGCGTTTTACAGGGGATGAAAGCGGGAGCGTCAAGAAGCTGCACGCCGTGCGCGTGGGCCCTCCTCCCAAGTTTGAGCCGGTCCCGGGCAGCGAGTTTACCTTGGATGTTGATTTGGTCCTGCTGGCCATGGGTTTCCTGGGACCCGTCAAGACCGGTATGCTGGAGCAGCTTGGCGTGAAGCTTGATGCGCGGGGCAACGTGGCGACCGGCGAGGATTACATGAGTTCCGTCCCCGGCGTCTTTGCGGCGGGAGACACTCGCCGCGGCCAGTCCCTGGTGGTTTGGGCTATCACCGAAGGCCGCAAGGCGGCCGCAGCCGTCGATCGGTATCTGATGGAAAAATCCTCCGCCGGGTAGACTCTTTCCTCCCTTCCGATATTGCCAGTTCAACCTCCCCCGCGTCATAATGGAACGCATGACATCAACCACAGCATTTGCCGAAGGGCAGTTTGCCCGTACCCCTGAATTTGAAGAGAAGCTCAACCGCCTGGCGGAAGTTGCGGTCCACGTTGGATTGGGACTCGCTCCCGGACAGCAGTTGGTGATGACTGCGACGCTCGATGCATTGCCGCTGGCGCGGCGCATCACAGAGCAGGCTTACAAGGCCGGCGGCTCATTGGTTACCACGCTGCTGGGAGACGAGGAGTCTGCGCTGCTTCGCTATCACCATGCGCCGGATGCAAGCTTTGACGCTGCGGCGACCTGGCTGTACGAAGGCATGGCCCAGGCGTTCCGTAGCGGCTCAGCGCGCTTGGCGATTACCGGCAACAACCCTTCGCTCCTCTCTCAGGAGGATCCGGAAAAGGTGAGCCGGGCGAATCGAGCTGTTTCAAAAGCCTATCGTCCGGCAATGGAGCTGATCACCCGGCACGAAATTAATTGGACGATTGTCGCCTGCGCCACGCCGGCTTGGGCCGCTGCCGCTTTCCCTGGTCTCCCGCAGGAAGAAGCGCTCAGGCGGTTGTGGGAGGCCATCTTTGCCGCTTCTCGCGCCGATCAGGCGGACCCTGTGGCCGCATGGAAAGCTCACGACGCAAACCTCCACGCGCGGGCTGACCATCTGAATACAAAGCGCTTTTCGGCGTTGCATTTCCGGGGACCGGGGACGGATCTGCGCGTCGGCCTGGCGGACGATCACCTGTGGCTCGGCGGTGGCACCACCGCAGGGAATGGATGCTATTGCATTCCCAACATGCCCACCGAAGAGGTGTTCACGACGCCCCACAAAGATCGCGTGGAAGGGAAAGTGACCAGCACCAAGCCCCTTTCTCATCAGGGGACCATGATCGAAGGAATTTCCGTGCGCTTTGAGGCCGGCCGGATTATTGAGGCCCATGCCGCGCGCGGCGAGCAGGTGTTGCAGCGGATGATTGAGACCGACGATGGAGCGCGGCGGCTGGGAGAGGTGTCGCTGGTGCCTCATTCCTCTCCGATTGCATCGAGCGGACTGCTCTTTATGAACACTTTGTTTGACGAGAACGCCGCCTGCCACATCGCCCTGGGGCAGGCTTACAGCAATTGCGTGAAGGACGGCGAGAACCTCACTCCCGAACAACTGGCTGCACGCGGAGCCAACGACAGCCTGATCCACGTTGACTGGATGATTGGATCCAATCAGATCGACGTGGACGGAATTAGCGCCGCAGACGCTGCCGAACCGCTGATGCGCGCGGGAGAATGGGTCTAGAATTCCGCTACGAGCCGCACAACAGGATAAATCCCTCCTGCGCGGCGTGTCATAGCATCTGAAGTTCATCCCTCGCATCATCAGCCCGCGCCCTGTTAGAGCAGGTCGTGAGCGCCCTCTTGAATTCTTTTCCGGCCCTACCTGATGCGTAATTTCGCGACTGGCAACTACCACTCGAGCCCCTCCAGGGCTGCCGGGATGCTTACTCGCTGCCATTCACGCATTTAATTGAACCGTTCAGTTTTGCTCCGCTACGGTTTGCCATGGGTAGGGCACTCTTGAGAGATAATCGTTGACAAAAAGGTAGAGATTTTGGGATAATTTCTACTTGCGACTAGTTCGCAACTAGATATGGTCCTCTCTGCCCACCTCAAACAGCGCCGTTCCGTCACCGCTCAACTCCGAGAGCACGGCCTTCGTCTTACCCCCCAGCGGGAGGTCATTGCCGAAGTTCTCCAACAAGCCGGCGAGCACCTGGATGCTCCGGAGGTTTTGCGGCGGGCTCAAAAGGAGATGCCCGGCCTGCACCTTGCCACCGTCTACCGCACTCTGGAGTCCTTCAAGAAGCTCGGGATTATCGATGAGCTGGACCTGATGCACGTGAACG
>JBJKQF010000325.1:0-12215 GCA_046705545.1 Terriglobia bacterium | reverse complement strand
GAACCATCAGGTGTTCAAGAATTATTTTAGGTTATATTGACGAATAGCGAGGCAGGGAGCGATGAGTGTGCTTAATTTATTCCGAAGGGTCAACCGAAGATTCTGGTTTATTTGCCACAACTGTCTGATGCGGACAAACCACGATACCTTGAAATCGGTCTTTTACTCCGAGAACCCCAAGGTGACGTTAATGGGCCGCCCCACGATGCTCTGCCCACGCTGCAACGACGCCAACACCCGCTCCTTCCAGGAACTGAAGGAAGAAGGCGCCGAATCCACCCTGTGGGGCCTGGAACGGCTGGTCAAGAAGCACCCACGCAGCCTGTTTGAAGTCCGGCCCGCAAAAGAACGCAGTCAGGTCAACTAGCCGACTTTCTTCCCTCGCATGGCAACGGCCCAGACTTCCTCCCGGACTTGAGTAGCTGAACTCCACTTACTCTAGAACAGGTTCCGAGAAAGCTGCCTCGCCCTCTTCCGGCGCTGAAACAGCTAATTCACGATGGGGCTTTCTTCGCCAAGGGCGCTGTGGAGAGCCTCTTGGATGGTTTCTTTCAAATCCTCATCGAGCTTGTGTTTCTCGTTTTGAAGGTAAAAAACGTCGATGGCCTTCTCACCCTGCGTTTCGATCAAAGCCACCTCGATATTGCATCCGAGCTCGGATAAGAGGGCGCTCACCCGGTAAAGCAGCCCGGGGCGGTCCTGGGCAACCAACTCGAGCAGCGTGCAATGCGATGACGAGTCGTCATCGAAACGGATTTCGGTGGATACCTTCAGCTTGGGACGCGCCGTATCTCCGGATCTCATCCGCCCCCGGAGCAGTTCCGAAAGGCTCTGAACGCCCGTCAAAACGTCAATAATGACCTTCCGCAGGCGGTCCTGTTCAGGAGGATTAAGGACAAGCGTGTGAAAGAGATCAACAAAGCGAATCGTGTCCAGAATGACTCCGGAGCGATTGGCAAAAGCCTCCGCCGCAATGATATTCATTCCCCAAGCCGTCAAGGTTCCTGTCAGCGAAGCGAAAAGAAAAGGGCGGTCGTGGGTCATGACCGTAAGCTCCCAATAGTGACCGCGGTCTTGTAAAACAGCCCGGATGGGGTTCTGCGGTAATTCCGCCGCCATCCGCCGGTGATGGGCTATTTCCTCATAAGTATGGGTACGGAGATAGCGCTTCGGAAAACCTTCCAGAAACTTGCTCAACTCTTCCGGAATGACCTTGGTCCCGTCGAGCGAGGGGGCGCTGCCACCCGATGCTGGCACGGATTGCTCGCCCCCAATCCTTTCGCTATCCAGACTGCGCGCCAGCGCATTCGAGGTCGACACGTAAAGCCTCCAGAGCATCTCGGCTTTCCAAGGTGTCAGCGCCTCCGGATTGACCGATTTGATATCGCAGTAGGTCATCAGACACAGCATTCTGAGCCGGTCCATTGACCCTACGAGGTCCGCCATCCGATGCACCGTCGTGGGATCAAAAATGTCCCGGTGCAGAAACGCCTTCGACATCTCCAAATGGTTCCGGATCAAGAAGCGGACCGTTTCTTCTTCCGCTGGCTTAGCGCTGAGGCGGTTAAAGATCTGCTCAACCGCCGCCAGACTGCCTTGGACATGGCTTTCAGTCGCCATCCCTTTGCCCACGTCGTGAAATAGCAATGCGAAGACCAGAAGCTGCGGTTGCCCTAGTTCAGAAAGTATTTCCCGATACTTAACATCCCATTCCCCTTCGGACTGCCGCAAAGCATAGAGATTTTGAATCGTCATCAAGGAATGCTCATCAACCACATACCGGTGATAAAAGTCCCGGATCACTAGAGAGTCGATCACGCGGAATTCCGGAAAGAGAAGATCCAACCAGCCCAGCCGGTGTATGGAGCGCAGCGCCAAGGAGGCGTGTGGAAGCGCAAGAATCCGGCAGAACTCAGGCCAGAAATTTGGGTATTGCCCAATGTCGTTTGAAATGCCCAGGATCGCTTCTTTAACCCCGCGCTCGGCGTCTCGGCTCAATTCCAGCCCGTGGCGAGCCACAAACTCGAACAAGCGCAGCAGGTAGGCGAGATCTCGCGCCCCCGCGGGCAATCGGAGATAGACCTTTCCGCGTACGACCGAAAAATCAATATTCGAGACCCTCGATCGCCAATCTTGGTAAAGGCTATAGAGTGCCAAGCGAGAGGGCTGTGTTTCATCGATGACTTCCCCCGCCAGCCGGTCCACTTCCCTGGCGTGGCGGAAGTAGGTACGCATCCAGTCCGCTACGGGAACCATCTGACCGATATTGACACCCACTCCCGCCCCCGCAGCCTTTTCCTGCAACTCGTACGTCAACCGGTTGTCATCCCGTTCTTGGTGATAGTGGAGAAAACAGCGGACCGCGGATAAGAAGCGCCAGGCCTGCTTAGAGGAGTTCAGATATCGTGGAGGCCAAAGTTCATCAACGCGGGTCCACCGCCGTTTGGATTCAAGCTCCGAAATAACGGCCAGCCATTGCGCGACGTGCAGGTCACGAAGACCTCCGGGGGCCTCCTTCAGGTTTGGCTCCAAATGAAAAAGTGTGTCCTGGTATTTGAGGTGCCGCTCCCGCGTCAGCTTGATCAGATCCATCACCAGGGTCTGCCCCTCCCTGGCCATCAGGCGCGGGAGGTTGGTGTTCCGAAGCTGCCAGAAAAGCTCCTCGCTTCCGGCAAGATAGCGCTGGTCGATCAAGGCGACGTTGAATTCCAAGTTGTCATGGAAGATGGAACTGCACTCATCCAGAGTGTGACATGTTTGTGCGGCGCGTAGCCCCGCGTCCCACAGCGAACGGGTGAACTCAGCAATGGCTTTGCGATGCCTTTCAATCGTTACATTTCTGTCAGAAAGGAAAAGGAGGTCAATGTCCGAATAAGGAAAGAGTTCCTGCCGGCCGTATCCGCCCAAAGCCACCAAACAAAGCTTTTCCGGCGGCGCACGGTGCGCCGAAATCGTGGTGCGATAGAGGTCCTTGACCAGGCGGTCCACCATCGCGGACCGGTCCGCCACTGCGGCCGGACCGTCGCCAGAGGCTTCAAAAGCCTTCCGGATGCGCGCTGACTCTAATGCGTAGAAATCCCGTACATCCAACTTTAAACTGGAATCTCGCACCAGCCTGCACCTTTGCTTGAAGATAAGCTTGACGCAAAAGCTTCGGAGTCTTATGAGGCCCAGCCACCCCGGCCGCTTCGGATCAAGTCTCCACCAGAACTTGCTGTCTAAATTATAGGCGTGCGGGAGCAGCGAATGAAATCAAATCTGCTTATAGGGCGGATAAAGCTGAGCCGGCGCAACCTTCAGGCTTGGCCGGGATGGGTATGTTCTGACATCGCTGGGTGGTTGACCTGACCCCATCTGGCGGGCAATACCTTCATCAACTTACCCCGTTGTTTCTGGCTTCAATGGACGAGACGACTTTCGAAACCTCTTCTTCCAGTTCCTTGAACGCTTTTTCAACGTGCTCCAGGTCGTTAACTCTCCCCATTCGTTCAAGTCCCGCAGCAAGCTTCACGGCTTGCGAGGCCCCAAAGTTACTCACCGATCCTTTCAGGGCATGGGCCCCTTGCACGATCCCCTGGGAGTCCTTTTGTCGCACAGCTTGCCGAATCCTGTTCAGCATGCCTGGCGCTTCCCTTACAAACAATTTCAGGAGGTCATGGAAGAGTTCCAGGTCACCGTCGGCCTGGGCCAGCCCATAATCCCAATCAATAGGGGGCGGAGTACACTCTTCCGATACAATGACTCCAGCAATCTTTCCCGCGGTGTTCCCGTCCCCGAAATCTTGCGTCACAACAGCAAGCACGGCCTCAAAGAGCTCCCCTTCCTTGATAGGCTTGTAAATGCAGGTGGAAACGCCGAGTTCACGGCAACGGGCCATGTTGCACCCAAGTCCTAAAGAAGGCAGCATCATGACTACGGCAGAGTGAGGAGACTGACCTTGCCGGATCCGTTCTGCCACGGTAAACCCATCGAGGTCAGGCATCTGCGAATCAATCAGCGCGACACGAAAAGGCTTCCCGGACTTGGTTGCCTCATTCAGCGCCTCAAGCCCCCTCCGCCCCCCGTCGGCCATACTTGTCTTCATCCCCCAAGCGGTCAGCATTTCACCGAGCAGCGACCGCACCGTTGCATTGTCATCAATCACCAAGATGTCCAAGCCCTCAAGCCTGACGTCCCGACCAGGACCCGAAGTTTCAGGTTTGGACTTTGCAACCCTGAACCTCGCCGTGAAATAGAAGCTGCTCCCTCTGCCCACTTCACTTTCCATCCAAAGTCGTCCTCCCATCAACTCGACAAGCTGAAGGCAGATTGCCAAGCCAAGGCCGGTCCCTCCGTGCCGGCGCGTTGTTGAACTATCAGCCTGCGTGAATGGGGCAAAGATCAGACGGTGCTTTTCGGGAGGGATACCCATTCCAGTGTCCGTGACGCGGAAACGCACCCATAACGAATCCGTGTCACCGGTTTCCAAGCTCACATGGAGCGCCACTTCGCCTTGCTCGGTAAACTTGATGGCGTTACTTACAAGATTCATGATGACCTGCCGCAGGCGCGCCGAGTCTCCTTCCAAGCGATCGGGCACTTCGGAGGCAACATGCAAAGCCAACTCCAAACCTTTTTGGTTGGATCGGAGCGAAAGCATTTTCAGCGTTTCGCCAAGCATATCCCGCAAATCAAATTCAAGGGCGTTGAGTTCCAGGCGGCCCGCCTCGATCTTTGAGAAATCCAGAATATCGTTAATAACCGTCAAAAGGTTTTCCCCCGAAGCCTTCACCATATTCAGATACTCGCGCTGCTCATCATTCAGGTTGGTCAACAGAGCCAGTTCGGCCATGCCCAAGACGCCATTCAAAGGAGTCCTAATCTCATGGCTCATATTGGCCAGGAACTCTCCTTTGGCACGGCTGGCGGCTTCGGCGGCTTCCCGGGCTCTGCGATGCTCTTCCTCGGTGCGCTTGCGTGCGGTTATATCGTGCATCAAGAGCACCTGGCACAAGACTCGTCGACGGTCGTCCAGAATATTGATCATCGAAAGATCGGCGTGCACGCTTTCTCCTGAGCACCTGCGGACGCTTGCCTCTCCGCGAAAAGAATTCGAGTTGCCCAGTACTTTTCGAATCAGGCAAAACAACTCGTCACCCAGGACCGCCGCCGCATTCCTCCCCTGGAGCTCCTGGTCAGAAAAACCCAGCAAGGCTCGCTGGGCTGCATTCTGTTCGATCAATCGTCCGCGCGGGTCAAAAACCGCTACCGCATCCGTGGTATTGGCGAAGATGTGCTTGAACAGTTTCAGCCTCTCCTCCGCCTGCTTTCGTTCATGGACGTCCATAAACGACACCACACTGCCCACAACCTTCCTATCCTGCACAATCGGGTAGGACCAGTACTCGACGGGAAAGCTGCTACCATCTCTCCGCCAAAAAACCTCCGTTTCGTCGTGTGTTCCCTCTCCCTGCCGATATGCCGCGTAAATTCGGCATTCCTCCGCAGGGTAAGGGGCCCCGTCCGGACGCGTATGGTGGACGAGAACGTGCATCTTCTTACCCAAAACGTCGCTCGAATCCGTGTATCCAAGAAGGCGCACAGCGGCTGCATTGCAGAACGTACAATTCCCGTTCAGGTCCAAGCCGTAAATTCCTTCGGCGGCAGACTGAAGGATCAGGCGGATATGTTCCTCACTTCTCTTGATTGCCGCTTCCGCTTGGGTGCGCTCGGTTATATCGCGGGCGATACCCTGCACGCCAGCAGCGCGTCCGTCAACAAAAATGACGCGGCTGCTGACCTCGAGCGGCACGCGGCGTCCATCCTTTGCACAAACCTCCAGGTAGCTTGTGCTTGCTCCGCCATCCCGAAGTTTTTGCTCCAGCGTGGCCCGGGCCTGGTCCCGGTACTGCGGGGCGACATACTGCAGCGCTTCCGTTCCCAGAGCTTCTAGCCGGTTAAGCCCGATCAACCTTTCGGCAGCGGCATTAATGGAAGTCAGGTTCCCCTGGAGATCCACAGTGAAGACGATGTCGTTGGCGTTTTCGAAAAGCTCTTCATATTTCTCTTTGAGCGTAACCTCACGGCGTGCCCACTCCCGGAGGAGGGCTGATTGATTTCTAAGTCGCCGCCAAAGGGCCAGCGCCCAAAGAGCAGAAAGCGCCGCTAGAATAGTAACCGCGATGAGAACTTCGTTCCGGTCCCACCATGCCAAGCCCAACGGGTGTTCAAGGTAGGCACCTCCCACAAAGGCCGCCATGCCCTGCCACGTTGTGGTGCCACGTTTCAGACCGGCGTCACCTTGCAGGCTGTGATTGTGAAGTCTGAGAATCGTTAGAAATCTGCTGATGTATAGACGCGCGTCTTGAACCTCCCCTGTAAGGAACAGCACCACGGAGGTACGACGGACGGAAAGCAGAAGCGGAAAGCTCACGCCAACCAATCGAATCCTCTGACTTTTTCCCTACTCCCGTTGCTCCGACAGCATCTTCTCGTAGCATTCCGGACAAATTCCGTGGCTGAACGCGGCCTCTGAGTGCTCGACGATGTAGGTTTCAACCTGCTGCCAATAATCTTGGTCGTTGCGGATGCGCTTGCAGTACATACAGATGGGGAGTAACCCTCGCAACTGCTTGACCTGGTTGAGAAGACGCTCCAACTCTTGAGCCCGGTCCGCCAGACGCTTCTGTAGCTCCACAACCCGCACCCCAACCCCCACCCTGGCGCGAAGTTCAGCGTGATGGAAGGGCTTGGTCACATAGTCATTGGCGCCGGCATCGAGCCCTTCAACCACATCCAGGCGGTCGGTGCGGGCTGTCAGCAGAATGAGGTACAACTGGCTCCCCGAAGGACGGGCCCGGACCTTGCGGCAAATCGTCACTCCGTCCATGCCCGGCATCATCCAATCAAGAACGGCAATCGAAGGTCGGTCGGATTCACTAAGGACGTGCCAGGCTTCATTCCCATTCTTCACTGCGACGACCGGGTGGCCCCATTTTTCCAGCGCCCCTTGAAGGATTCTAAGGGAAATGGCATCGTCGTCCGCGACCAGCACTTCTAGGCTGGTGGAACTATTTTCGCTGCCTGGGTCCTGTTTACCGGACATCATGCCCCTCGTGCCTTAAGTCGGTGCCTTAATTCTGCCGGAATTTATCAAGCGCCTGGGATAGAGTCGCAAGTGTGTAAGGTTTTCCCAGAAATCCCGCTCCACCCGCCTCCACGGCCTCGCGCCTTATACGCTCTGAACTGTACCCGGAAGAAAGGATGACCTTCACCTGCGGGTTGATATCCCGCAGCCTTGCGTAAGTTTCCAGCCCGCTCATGTCCGGCATGATCATATCCAGTAATACGCAAACCACCTTCTGCGGTTCCTTGGCGTACACTTCGCAAGCGATCTTTCCGCTTTCCGCGCAAAGAACCGTGTACCCCAGCCGGGTCAACCCCTTCTCCAGAAAATCGAGAACGCGCGGCTCGTCGTCCACCACTAACACGGTGCCTCTGCCCGGCTTCAACTGTTTGGGCGGAGCCTTCGGCAAATACGCCTCGGAGACATCAAGAGCGGGTAAATACAGCGCAAATTCCGTCCCTTCCGAAGGCGCGCTGGACACGGTCACGAATCCTCCAGCATCCTGGGCAACCTTCTGCACCATCGCCAGCCCCAGGCCGGCATTCCGTCCAGACTTCTTTGTGGTAAATAGTGGCTCAAAAACATGCTTCAGGACCTCGGGCGGCATCCCCGTACCGGTATCACGAACCACGATCCGCGCGTACCTTCCCGCCGCCAGCTGCTGCGGTAAGCGGGGGTCCCCCGCCGGGACCGTCTCGACCGCCGCCTCTAGACTCAAACGGCCACCCCTAGGCATGGCATCCCGGGCGTTCAGGCAAAGGTTGAGGACGGCCTGTTCCAACCTGCTGATAAATCCGTTAACGCGCAAATTCTGCGCCTCAATCTGGTGCTCCACCTGGATCTTCCGGTCGAATGTCCGTCCGACAATCCTCGCCACAGAACTCACTACTTCAGAGACCTCCAGGGGTTGGGGCCCCTCCGACTCGTCACCCCCCGCAGCCTCCAAAAGATCTCGGGCCAGGAGTGCGGCGCCTTCGGCCGAGTCCTCGATAATTTTGAGCGGCTCGTGCAACGGGTCGCCCGGGTGCAATCGCAGCCGCGCCAGAGAGGCGAAACCGATGATCACCTCCAGCGCGTTGTTAAAATCATGCGCAACACCTCCGGCCAGTATTCCAAACGTCTGCGCCTTCTGAGCTTGCAGTAGCTCATACTCCAAGCGGTCTCGCGCCTTTTCCGCATCCTTGGGGGCGCTCCGTTCGGCGACCAGGATCAGGAGCAACGGCCGCTCCTGCTCTGGGAGGCTTACCCTAACCAGGAAAGTGGAGCACAACACCGTTTCGCCCGAACTGCGCACGTAAGGCAGCGTCGGAAACCCCGGGTGTGAACCCCCGTCGCTCACCTTCCGCGCTGCTTCGAGAAATTTCTTCCGCTCGTCGGCCGCAATAAGCACTGAGATTTTCTTTCCGGCCAGCCGCTCCGCTTCAAAGCCCAGCATCTGCTCCAGCGCCCGGTTCGCTTTTTGGATATTTCCATCCATATCCGCCAGGACAAAGCCCAGCGTCTCCTGCGTCAGCATTGACTCAATTAGAGGATCTTCGGGGCGAGCGCGGCGCTCCCACTCGAGACGCTCCAGAGCCAGACCCGCCAACGGCGCAAAGCGATTGATGAGGGCGCGGCCCGCCTCATCAATCGTGTTCCCACCATCCGTGTGAACGCTCAGGACCCCGTAAAGGCGGGAGTGCACGACAAGGGGCACCACGTAAAGCGATTGCATTGGCGATTTCCCAGTAAGAGACGGCGCTTCACGCGCCTGGTAATACACCGGTTTCCGCGTTTCCGCCGCTTGCCTGAAGTAATGCCGCACCCCTCGGCTGATGGGTCCGACGGATGCCGAGGTTGCCGCCTGGGCTTGCGCCTCGCAGTAAAATTCCCGGCCGCCTGAATTTGAATAGACCCCGGCGTGTCCAAACCACATCTTCGTAGTCAGCAGCGCCAAGACCTTTTGAAGCGCCTTGCATGCGCTCTTCTCCTCGGCCAACTCCCCAACAGCCCATATGAACAAGTCCATCAGATTGCGCTCCCCCGGCGCCTCGTAGCGCTTTTCCGTGTCCCCCAAGGAGGGCTGATTCTGGTCCCACGCGGCGTTCCGGGAAGTCGCTCTTGTCATGCCGTCCTAATACGTTTGGCTCGTCGGCGCTTAACCCCGCTCTGCTTTCTCAAGGACTTCCAAGGTTCGAAGCCAATGTTCTCGGCTCCAACCAGAGCGCCCACCGACTCTGCGCCAGGAATCTCTTCATAAGCAATTCGGCATTCATGGGGGAAACTTGAACTATCGCTAGGCCCCTTCAAAGGTTTTCGAATGTATGTAGGATTGGAATTATGGCCTCAAGAAGCCCTAGAATAAGGGGATAGCTTCAGAACAATTTCGCGGAGGATTAAGATGGTCAATACACTTTCTACGATGCAGCCGCTCGGAAGCAAGGCGCCGGATTTCAGCCTCCCGGACCCGCAGGGCAAACTGGTTTCGCTCAACGATTTCAAGGATTCCCCCGCACTACTCGTCGTCTTTCTCTGTAATCACTGCCCCTTTGTAAAACACGTCCTGCCTCACTTCGTCCAGTTGGCCCAGGAATATCAAGGACGTGGCGTCGGCGTCGTCGCGATCAGTTCCAATGACGTCAAGAGCTATCCCCAGGATGGCCCCGAGGAAATGGCCAAGCTCATCAAGGAAAAAGGGCTTACGTTTCCCTACCTCTACGATGAGAGCCAGGAGGTTGCCAAGACTTATGGGGCTGCCTGCACTCCGGACTTTTACCTCTACGACGGCACTCGCCACCTGGCCTATCGCGGCCAGATGGACGACAGCCGTCCGGGCAACAACCACCCGGTTACCGGGGCGGATCTTCGCGCCGCGCTCGATGCCGTCCTGGCAGGACGCCCGGTACCAGAGGAGCAAACTCCTAGCGTGGGTTGCAACATCAAGTGGAAACCCGGAAATGAGCCTGATTATTTCCGCCGCTGAGCATATAGGGATCTTGCGGGGCGGGCGTGGGGAAATCTAAGGGGTGAATTCCAGCCAAGCCGTGCGATGGGTATTCAAGTCTTCGATCTCAACAGCCTTCCCTGCAATTTTAAGCAGCCGAAAGCGGTCCTCGAAGGCGCTGCCCTCCGGAACGAAGTAAATGCCGACGGCATCGGAAATGATGGCTTCAGTTCCAATTTCCGGTTTGTCGACATACCCAAGAACCTTTAGGTCTGAAAGCGTGACCTCTCCCGTCGGCTTGGCAGGAGCAGTACGCACGGATGGCGAGTAAGCCGCCGCGCGCCTGGAAGGCGAGACCTTGACACTGGGACCCTGCCGCTCAAATTCGAAGGGATTCCGGGCCAGCGCGCCAAGCGCGGATCGGGGTTCAAGATCGATGCGCACTCCCGGTTGCTTGGCGTACACATCGAAGAGCGGCGAACCTTCCAAGTCCGCCACGATGCGCACGACGGAAGGATCTGCCGACCGCCACTGCCCGATCCGAACACGCTTCAGCACAGGAGATGCCGCCGAGTAAACGCCCCGATGGCTGGCGTCCCGCGCATCTCTGAGATCAATCACAAGCCTCGGTGGGTTAGAAAGCTGGAAGACGCGATATGGAACCGACTGCGAGCTCGCAATCTCCACCAGAGTTTTCCCGTCCGCACCGCTCTTAATCGATATTCCCGAAACCAATGCCAGCTTTTCCGAACCGTCGAGGCCCGGCTTGTCGTCGTGACTCTTGAGAACCGGGATTAGGCGATCGCGCGGTGGAACCGCTGGCGCGGTCAGGCTCGCCGACAATTCCGCAAACTGGTGAACCGGCAATTCCGCGCTTGGCGAGCGGCCCTTGACGGCTGCGGCCACCCGGCCCCCCATCAAGTCCCTGGCCCCTGATCCGAAAGCAAAAGGGTCAGGATCACTCACTCCGCCGCTCTTTCCCTTCCGCGGCTGCAATTCCACCTGCACGCCCCACGGTTGTTGATGCACACCAACTCTGGCCGCTCCCGCAAGGTCCGCGACCACCCGAACCACGGCTGAGGGCTCGGCACGCCACTGGGCCACCCTAACGTCGCTCACAATCCCGGCGCCCGCCTCAAAAGACCGCTGCCCCACGGCATTATGCGCACCTTCGAAGTCCACCACCAGACGCGGCGGATTCTCAAGACGCATGGTCCGGTATGGAATCTTGTGCGTGGTCGCAATATCAATAAGAGCGGCGCCATCCGCGCCAGGTTTGATGGAGATGTCACGAACTTCCGGAAGTTGTTGCGATGCCTTTGGCACCGTTTGAGAGGCTGCAACGGAGGTGGAAGGGACGGCGGAATGGTCTTGAGCCATGGCCCGGCCGCAGGGCGCAAGTTCAGCCCAGGCCACCGCGGCCACCACCAAAACAACGAAAGCTCTCAACGCCTTGTTCAACATGCGCGGCTCCCCGCTCCCGATGGCCTTGCGGAGAAGTCCCCTGCGGTACGGGGGATATCGAATAGACTGTCAGATCGAACCCAATATACAGGCGGGAGCAGCTAAGCGTCAAGCGGAGTGCCCGCCGCGACGGAGGCTGTCGACTTCCGGGCCTTTCCCGCCAGCCGGGTGTATAATGCGTCAAACCTTGCCACAGGGAGCACGGTGTGAAGTGTCCTAGGTGTGGGGAGCCAATCATAGAAGGGGCGGCCTTTTGTTGGGCGTGCGAAGCGCCGCTGGACAAACTGGTTCTCCCTTCTGCTCCGCCATCCCAACCACACTCCCAGAATAGTAGCGAGACGGCCAGCACTTCCCAAGAGGGCAAAATCCAACAGATTCTTGCTCTTGCGGTCTTTATGATGGGAGTGCTCTGGTCTTGTGCGGCCACGGCAGCATCGAAAAATCCGGGCCTGGCTCAATACGTCTGGCCGATTGTCCTGATGGTTGTGGGAGTCTCGATTTATATGAGGGGGAAAGTCAAAAAGCGGGGTACTCCCTCGGCCGTGTCATCTGCCCACGGCAAAGAGGAAGCTGAAAAACGCAACAGATAAGATTCACAGAGAAAGTCACAATTTGTTTCGCCACAGCAGTTGGGCTACGGCGCGACATAGCCTGTGGGCATGATCCCATTGCTGATTCCAATCTGCTACAATGCCTCTTTCAGGGCGCGCCGGACGCCCAGTC
>JBJKQF010000324.1:0-19575 GCA_046705545.1 Terriglobia bacterium | reverse complement strand
ACGTTCGAGTTCATCAAGCGGCTGGAAAGGTGCGTCCCCTTGGTGCCAACATAGGCCACGTCAAGAACGACCTTCCCCGGGAGTTCACGCTGGATGTCCAACGTCCAGTTCTGAATATAGGGCAGATTGCCGTCCCCCGGGAAAGCCCCGAAGGTCGCAGGCCCCTGGCCGTTCTGATAAGTGGGGGAGATGAACGGCGGCTGAACAAAACTGGAAGCTGGCCAGCCGCCGGAAAGGGTAAGTCCCGGCAAGGCACCCGTGTAGCCGGTACTTACATCCTCTCCCACTGCGTTCTGTCCGCTGTAGCCCACCTGCGTTCCGCCGCCAAAGGGGCGATACGCCCCTCCGGCCGAATAGATGATCCCATAGCTGGACCGGATCACCGTCTTGTTGTTGAGCGCATAGGCCAACCCAATGCGCGGACCAAACGCTTTTGTATCGGCGGGCGTTGGCGAACGCAGCGACGAAGATGCAAATTGCAGTGCTCCGGGAAGGTTTCCAGCGCCCGGGTTGTCGAGCAGAGGGTTGTACCAGGACCGGATATTGTGGGCATCCACCACCGGGAGCATCAGCTCATAACGTAGGCCCAAGTTAAGGGTGAGCTTGGGGGTCACCTTATAGTCATCCTGGACGTAAAGGGCATAACGCGATGTTCGCTCCGCGGCTTCCGCCAAAGTAAGCCCAGCGGTGCCTGAGCTGACATCGCCCAACAAGAAGCCTGCCGCACCAATCCCGGTGCAAGGTGTCGCACCTCCCGGACTACAATTGTCGCTGTAAAAAGCCCCGGGCAGCGAAGTGGTGCCCGAACTGAATACTAGCCGTCCGGATTGGAGAGAAGTCCCCCAGGTGTTCTGCTGGAACTTCATGTAGCTGAAGCCCATTTGGATGGTGTGCTTGCCTTTTATCCAAGCCAGAGTGTCATCCACGCTGTAGGTATTGCTTGCTGTATAGCTTTGCCCTTGCCGAGCGTAGGCGTTGCCCAAACCTCCGATATCCAGTTCCGGCCAAGTTGAGCCCGTGCCGGTCTGGGGCACACCGTTCCATCCCAGCACGGCAGGCCAGCCGAGCCCCGCCTCCGGGAAGCTGTCGCTGCGCTGGCGGTTGAAACCCAGCACCCACCGATTTACCAAGTTGGGCCGGATGACCCAACTGTGGGACAAGCGGGCGAGGTTCCGGTGGATGGTATTGTTGGACCCTTCTCCAATCGGATTAGGCCACTTCGACCCGGTGGGAACCAAGCTGTTCGCCCAGATATATTCACCCATCAGGCGCTGGCGGTCGGTGAGGGCATGGTCAATTTTGACCCCATAACCGTTGGTGGTGTTATGCGCCGGGTATGAAATCGACCAATTCCGCTGATAACCAAAGGCACAGGTGCTGCAAGTATTGAGATCGGGGAAGTACGAAAACATCTTCTTGGCCACGGGATCAATCATCCCCGAAGGAATAACGTTCGCCGAAGCGGTCGGCAAGCCGGTTACGGGATCGAACCCGAAGCCATTGCGAAGGATGGCAGTGGCGCCGCTGGTGTTCACCAGACCCGTCCCGCAAGTAGGATTATTGTCAACGGCCCCGGCTGCAACCGTCCGGGTGCAGGAAGGATCGTAAATCTCATTGTTGTATATGGGGCGTCCCAAAGCATCAGTCCCGACCTGGGCGCCTAGGATATTGCTGAAATCCCCGTTTTTCATGGAGGTGGTGGGGAGAGTATCTAGGGTGTTGGTTACCGATTGCGCCAGGCGGAAGCCCATATACCAGCCGTAGAAGAAAGTCTTGTCTTTCTTGATGGGCCCGCCGATTGTTGCCCCAAATTCGTTCTGTTTGTTGATGGGGGTCTTCGCAGTAAAGAAGCCACGCGCATCCAATTTGTCATTGCGGAGATATTCATAAGCCGAGCCATGGAACTGGTTGGTTCCTGACTTGGTCACAAAAGTGATGATGCCCAACCCGGTGTCCCCGTATTCCGCCGGGGGAGTCAATGTGAAGTTCTTGAATTCCTGGACTGCGTCCACCGGAAAGAGCTGGAGTTGTCGAAAGTCCCCAGCCATCTGGCCGGTCTGGCCGATCTTGGCACCATCCAGGTAAAACTCCGTGCTACCGCTCTGGCTGCCGTTGACCGTGGTGTCAAGCTGGCGGCCTGAACCGCTAGCCGTTGGAGCTGCTGTTCCACGACCAGTCGTGCCGGGAGCAAGGGTCATATAGAAGCCCGGGTTGCGTTGTTCGGATTGAGCAACGATCGGCAGTTCTTCCAAATCGCGGCTATTGATGACCGTGGAAAGGTCTGAAGTGTCACGCTGCAGTTCAGTGGCGGCACCCATAACCTGAACAGTCTGCGCTACCGCTCCCACTTCCAGCCGGGGGTTTAAAGTGACCGTCGACGCGAGGTTAACCACCACCTGCGGAGCGACGAATTTTTTAAAGCCCGAAGCCTCAACGCTCACCTCATACGTGCCCGCTTGCAGCAGCGAGACCGTATAGTTGCCCGTTGAACTGCTTTCGGTCTTGGTACTAACGCCTGTTGCCACGTTGGTTGCCGTTACCGCGGCCCGCGGTACGGTTGCTCCGGAGGGATCGGTAACCGTTCCGGTAATTGTACCGAGGCTGCCCTGCCCCCAAAGCGCACAAATGCTCACAAGAAACGCCAGCCCCACCCCAAGAGTCAAACGCCAGCCCTGCTGGAACATTATGCTCTCCTTTATCTTGCCGTATTCGGCTCGGCTCTATTGATTGACCCAATAATGCGCCCAACGCGGACACCCGCACGTAGCTACGGGAATCAACATCAGTGTGACCTCAAACTGAACCCTGGATACCCAAACTTACTTTTATGCCTGTGATAAAAAACCCGACTACCTTCTTATGTGGCGAAAACTAACATGAACATATTATGTTGTCAAGTTTTTTTTTAGGAGAGCAATTTCGCGTTCCCAGGCTACTTTTCCGGAGCCCATAAACCATCCAATCAATTAATTTACAATAACTTAGACATTCGACCATGGAGCATTTTCTGCGGATATCTTGCCTGGCGAGGGGGAAATATCCGCAGTATTTCCAATGGGCGGGTGGTTTCCGCTTTTTGGCTCTTTTTTCCCACTGCCGGCATAACCCAGCACGGAGAAATCGATTTACGCCAGAAGGAAACAATGGATGGATTTACTGGGGAGTTGTTTGGGCGCGTTCCAGAGCCTGACTCTTTTCGGCTAGGGAGAGCTTTTGAAATGCCTGCAATTCCCGCGCGTTACCCTCGGAATCTCCCAGCTCACGGTAAACCTTTGCCAGCTCAAAGTGCGCCTGGGGATTGCTAGGATCATCCTGGATGGCGGCCAGGAATTCGGTCTTGGCGGCGTCCAGTTTTTTGAGGGCATGGTAGCACCTGCCCAAGAGGAAATGCGGGCGCGCCATATCAGGATGAGCCGCGACAACGATGTTCAGGTAGGGAATGGCGGCGGCGTAGTCATGTCGGCCCACCTCAAACTCGCCGAGGTAAAGATTCACGCGAGGGTCGTTGGGATCTTCCTTCTTGGCCTCCAGGAACTCCTTCTGCGCTTGGTCGATCATGCGCAGATTTCGGTAGGCCGTCCCCAGAGCATAATGCAGGCCCGGTGCATCCGGACGCTTTGCCAGCGCCGCCTTGTATTCCTTGAGTGACAGCTCAAAGCGCCCGCTGTTGGCATAGACCTCTCCCATCAATTTGTGCAACTGAAAGGAATCCGGAGCCAGATTCGTAAGGGTCTGGATATCCGCAAGCGCCGCGTTCATGTGCAAACTCGCCAGTTCATAAAGCGCGTCAAGGTCCTTGGGATTTTGAGCCAGAGATTGACGAAACTGCGCGATGGCGCCATCCGATTTGCCGAGCGATTCCAGAGCGATGGCGTAATAATAATGGCAGCGCGGATGCGGGTGCGGAGTCGCCAGCTCTTTCTGAAAAGCGTCGCAGGCTTTTTGAAACTCGTTTTCACCCAGGTAAGAAACCCCCATAAAAAAATTAACCTGCGGATATTGCGCGTCAACGGCCAGCGCGCGCTTGAAGAGTTCAATGGAGGCTGAAAATTGCAGCTCGGTCTGGAGCAGAACGCCGTACCGCTTGAGAACCTCGGGATTGCGCGGAGCAACATCGAGCGCCTGCTGATAAGCGCGAGCCGCGCCCGCATAATCGTTCGCCTTTTCACAGACACGCGCTTGGTTGAGGTCCGACTGCACGTCCGTGGACGCTCCCCGCGCAGGAAGAGAGCCAAGCAGGAATAGCCCGCAAAGGCTGGCCGCCGCTAACATCGTCCGCAGCTTTGAGATTATGCGCTTCATGTGAGTCCTGCCGTCGAAGACCGGGAAGTATGAGCAAAGAGCCA
Source organism: Terriglobia bacterium (assembly GCA_046705545.1). GTDB lineage: Bacteria > Acidobacteriota > Terriglobia > UBA7540 > UBA7540 > JAMCXS01. Next base: position 15,229 of record JBJKQF010000324.1, on the reverse strand, counting down.
ATGAGGCTTGGCGGCACGCCAGTGCCCCGCCCCAGCCCGCCGAGACAGGATTCTAATGCAGAACCTTTCCGGACACAATCATTGTGTGGCACATTGGGACACTGCGCGTTTCTACGCCGCTGGCGGCGGCATTTCCCATTTGAGATGCGGGCGGGAATATGGTGAAATCCCTAGCAGGCAACGCTGGAGGTTCTGACGATGCTAAGCGCCGAACAGAAGCGGCTGTATGACGAACAGGGATATTGCCGCCCTTTGCGGGTTCTCGAGGCATCCGAGGCGAGCGCCTTCCGGGAGCAGTTTGACGATTACTGGTCACGGAACCAGGAACGTCTCAGGGGGCTTCTTCCCCGCCAGCGAAACGTGGTTTTTGCGCAGACGCACGCCTCCCTCAACTGGGTGTACCGGATCGTCTCACACCCCAAGGTTCTGGACGCGGTGGGAAGCGTTCTAGGCCCCGATCTTCTGGTGTGGGAGTCGGCGTGGTTCATTAAGTTTCCGCACGACAAGGCTTACATCTCCTGGCACCAAGACGCCAACTACTGGGGACTACATCCCCTCAATATCACCACGGCGTGGGTGGCGCTGGCTAAGAGCGATCCCGAAAATGGCTGCATGCGCGTGATTCCGGAATCGCACAAGACGCCCGCACTGCCGCAGCGGGACACCTACGCGACCGACAATGCGCTCTCCCGCGGGCAGGAGATCGCCGTGGCCGTGGATGAATCAAAGGCTGTGGACTTTGTGCTCGAACCGGGGGAAATGTCGCTGCATCACGCCGCCATCGTTCATGGGTCCGGACCGAACACTTCCGACCGGCCAAGGATCGGGCTGGCGATCCGTTACATCTCTCCCGACGTGGCACAGGACGTGCGAGAGCGGCAGCTTGTGATGCTGGTGCGAGGCAAAGACGCCTATCACCATTTCGAGTTGATGGAGCCTCCGCCCGAAGGCGCCGAACGCCCAGAAATGCAGGCAGAAGTGCTGCGGCGAATCCTGCTCAACATTGTGCCCGCAGGCCCTCAGCCCGGAAGCAACACAAAGTAGCGACGCAGCAGCTCAGGCCGTGCTTCCGATGGCGGGATCAAGCTGCAGCTACTTCAGCCAGCGGATCAAATTCTTAAAGAGTTTCAAACCGTCTTGGGAATAATGCGCGGGGAGCGAAACGCGCTCGGGGTGAGGCATCAGGCCAAGCGCCAGGCCGGTCTGGTCCGTGACACCCGCAACGGAATTGGGTGAGCCGTTGGGGTTCGAGGGATATTCGAGGGTGGGCTTGCCTTGCGCATCGGCAAATTGAAACGCCACGCGATGCGCGGAATCCGCGGCCACCAAGGCGCGGCCCTCTCCGTGAGCGCTAGGCATGCTCAGAATCTGGCCCGCCAGGCCTTCCGTCCACATTGACTTTTCCCCGGAAACCAGCAGACGCAGCTTGCGGTCCTCAAAGTGCGAGGACTGATTTTCCACCAGCGCCATGGCGCGAGAACCGGGCGAGCGGTTGGGAAGAATTCCGGCCTCGGTCAGAATCTGGAAGCCATTGCACACGCCCAGAATGGGGCGCTGGGCGCTGAGAAACTCGCCCAGCTGCTCGCGCAATCGCGCCACCATCAGGGTGGCAAAGATTCTGCCCGCGCCCAGGTGGTCACCGTAAGAGAATCCGCCCGGAACGATAGCGGCCTGATAATCGAGCAAGCGGCTGCGGCCGTGCAAAAGTTCCTGCAAGTGCACCAGGGCGGGCCTTCCGCCGGCGCACTCCACGGCCGCTGCTGTCTCTTCATGACAGTTGGTGCCAGGAGCGTAAAGTATGGCAATGCGGGCCACGGCTATTCCAGCACCTCGCGAAAAGTCCGGCTCCAGGAAGCTTCCAGCCGGGAGATTTCCTGCTGCCAAACCATCTTGCCGCCTTCCGCAAGCGTAATCCGCGGTTCGGAGATCACTTCACCAATCACGCGGCAGGGGATCTTGAGGCTTGAGAGCGACGCCGCAGCTTCCGGAGCGAGTTCCAGCAGCATCGCGCCGATGAATTCTCCGAAGAGCCAACCGTCACGGCGGCCGGGTGTTTGCGAATGGAATTCGATTTTCGCTCCGAGACCGGACCCGAACGACGCTTCAAAAAGCCGCAGCAGGGCGCCTCCTTCCGCCACGGCGGAGGCGGAGACGTAACGGCCTTCCGCGTGCAGCGCCAACGCAGCATCCCAAACCGCCCGCACCGACGCGGCATCCCCCGGATCGAAGAGAGCGTCACCGCGCTGGCCGAAGGTGTCCGCGTATTTACTCCCCCCAAGCGCCTCCGCGCGCGCCGTCCCCATCAGCACAAGTTTGTTCGCTGCCCGCTTGAATTCCTTGCTCACAACCTTCGCAACGTCCGGCACCCGGCCCATCGCCGCCACCGCCAGCGTCATGGGCACGTTGATCTTCTTACCAGCCGCCTCAAAAGTTCCGGAGCTGGAGTCTTTGCCGGAAATAAACGGAATGCCCAGCTCGACGGAAAGATCCGCGATGGCATCGACCATCCGCTCGAGGTCCCAGGCAATCTCCGGCGTGACGCGCGGCGTATAGAAATTGTCGCAAAGAACCATTTCCTTGTAGCTCGTACCTGCCGCCACGGCTTTCGTAACCGCTTCAATCACCATCAGCCGCGCCATGGCGGCGGGATCGATCTCGCCGTAAAAGGGATTGAAGGCCATCGTGGTGACCACGCCGTAAGGCTTGCCGCGCAACGGGGCTGAAACCGCCAGGTTGGTGGGCGTACGATGATTCCTGCCGCCGTACGGACCCACCGCCGTTCTACCCTGCACTGTGGTATCAAAGCGCACTCCGGCGGCACTCTGGTCGGCGCAGTGGTAGTGCGAAACGACCTTCTCCGCCGTTCTTGTCCAATCATCCGCGGAGCGCGGCTCGGCAATGGCCAGAGGCGGAAGCGCCCGCCTCGGCTCGGACACCGGAATGGGGTCGATGGGACATCCCTTCCACAGGAATGGCATCTCGAGATCGACCACCCGCTTGCCGCGCCAGGAAGCCCGGAGCCGCTGCGTATCCGTAAAGCTTCCGATAGCCGAATGCGCGACTTCATAGCAGTCCAAAATTTCGCGCGCTTGCTCAAGCCTTTCCGGCGGAATCACAATCAGCATCCGCTCCTGCGATTCGGAAAGCAGAATTTCCCAGGCGGAGAGGCCCGCGTCTTTTAAGGGCACGCGATCGAGATCAAGCTGGATACCCGTCTCGCCGCCGATTTCGCCCGCAGCGGAAGAGATCCCGCCCGCGCCCAAGTCCGTGAGAGCGCGAATGCATCCGGCATCACGCAGCACGGGAATTGCCGTGGTAAAGCGCCGCTCGGTGATGGGATGCCCGATCTGCACCGCGGCGAATTCCTTCTCCAGGGTGGCGCCGGTCATGCCGGTGGAGCTGGCCGTTGCGCCGTGAATGCCGTCGCGGCCCGTTTCTCCGCCCACCAGCAGCGCCACGTCGCCGGGTTGCGGCGGGTCTTTCATGGCGTATTGGCGCGGAATCAATCCAATCGAGTGCCCCAGAGCAAAACATTTGGGATATCCCGGATGGATGCGGTAGATGGGATGCATCATCGGAATACCCATGGGGTTCACGTAGTAGGCGGTGGCGCGGATGGATTCGGTAAGGATCAGTTGCGGATGGAGCGCGCCTGCCGGAACCTCATCGTCCGCGATGCGCGGGTCCATGGTTCCCATCACCGTGGTCCCGCCGATGGGGTAGGCCCCCTTGCCAAAGCCCAGCGTGTCACGAATCACCCCGCCGTGCTTGGTGGCGATGCCGCCAAAAGGTGCAATGGAGCTGGGAAAATTGTGGGTCTCTCCTTTGATGGTAACCACCCAATCGTCATAAAACTCCATGCCGCCGGCGTTGTCCTTGAAAGACGAAACCACCAGGGGATGATTGATGCGCGCAGTGGCCTGGCTCAAGCGCTTCAGCAAACCCAGGCTTTTCCAAGTAGTGTGATAGCAGTGGTCACTCCAACTCTGCACCAGGATCTCGATTTCCGCGTCGGTGTGCGGACGTCCCTGCGCGAGCTCGTGCGCCTGGATGGCTTTCATCTGCGAGAGCGGCGCATACCACGAACGCCCGCTGGAAAGCGCTTCAAGTTCGCTTTCACTGAGCCCGTGCAAGGAAATGGTCTCCACCGGATCGGGCTTCCCCGAGGGGCGCAGCGTCTCAAAAACTTCTCCCGGCTCGCGAATGCGCTCTACAATCTTGTTGTAGAGAAACCGAGAGGCGATCTTGCGCGCTTCCGCTTCATCCAGCCCCGAGAACTGGTAGCGCTTGCTGAGCCGCGCAAACTGAAGCTTGTCTTCACCCAGAGCTCGCGCCGCCTCCAGGATTGAAGGAGTCTCTGGGTCCGTGACGGCGGGACGGTAGGCAATCTCCAGGACCGGACCGCGCGCGGGGTCCAACTGGGAGCGCTCGGCGGACTCCTGGTAAAGAGGATTAACGAAAAGCGGGAGAAGATTTTCGACGTTGGCCTCGCCTTCCAGCCAGTAAACACGCTCGATGGTGAGGCGCTCTAGGCGCGTGTGGCCGTGCCGATGGAAAAAGCTCAGCCAGTTGCGCGCTTCCGGATCGTCTTTGGAAAGTGTGAAAACCGCCTGGATCGTCATGGGAAATCGTTAATCCGAAATCATATCATGAGCCCAGCAGCCGCGGAGGCTTCTTGTGCACCGGGGCAAAATAGACCTCCCCGCCCAAGTCTTGAGCTTTACGCTGCGCCCGGCGTCAAACCGCAAGGAAATCCGCGGATGGTTGGTTATGGCTGCTTTTCCCTGGACTTTGGCTCGGCTTATCCGGCGGTGAAAACCGTTGTCCCGGAAGCACTTTGCGCGGGGCCTTGCTTTCACCCAAAAGGCAAATCGTGGATATTCCACGAACCCTCCAACACACGCTTCGACCAGACGCCCGGGGGACTAACGAACTCCAAGATGAACGGTTTCTCAATCTTCCCACCGCAGCCGTGGCGAGACAACGTGACGATTTTCTTTTGCAGTGCCAATTCGCCCTGCGATAATGCGGGCGGAGGTGAAACCGTGAAGCCTTCTCTTCGCAAAATTCTGGCTGAATCTTACACCTCAGCCATTGCCATCCTAGTGCTCCTTCTATTTTCCCTGGGAGCCTTATTCCAAGCTCTCGCTGGCCCGCTTTCGCGCGTCGCGGTTTTTGTGTTCACGGCGATAGCAATCCAAGGTCTGCCCTATTTCTCCCCGATCCTCACCGTTGCCGACCGGCTTATGTTAACAGCGTCGCTTACCCACCTTTTTAATGCTTTGACCTATTTTGCCGCAGCATGGGTTTTGTCCCGCTGGGTGTACGGTGTTGGCCCCCTTTCCTGCCTCAGCAAATGCCGCACGGCACTCCCAAGGAGGAATCATGTTTGAGCGCCTAAGGCTGTCAATTGGAGAAAGTCTCCTCGGCCCAATTGCCCTCGGCTACCAGCTCGCGCGATGTGTTATGGACTTCGCAAACATCTTCGCCTCGCCTGTTTCAGGGTGGATCACGCGAAAGCGATATCTGAGTCTCCTGGCGAACCACACTACCCCCAGAGGTATCCTCTTGCAGGATGCGCTGACGCATCTGGTCAGGTTTTTGATACTCCTTCTGGTCTGGTACTTGCTGGTTCGATGGGTCTACTTTAGGCCGTTGCGGGAGGAAATTGCGGGCCCGAAAGACAATTCAGAACAAACCGCGTGAAAAAGGGAAAATCGTTGGCCTCGCTGCCTCTAGTAATCTTTTGCATGACGCGATAGAAGGTCCGGTTCATGTCCTCGCGTGGTTTCTTTTTGGCAGGCTTCTTCTTTGGCCTTTGGGCGGTTCTCTTTTTTTGGCATAGCCACTATCGCTATTTCTTTCCCAGCAATCCGCGCGCAGACTTATTGAGGTCACCGAAGGGACGGGTGCAGCCCGCGAGCGTAATCATGGCGAACTCGACAATCACCGCCATTACGGCAGAAAGGCTCTTTTCAAATCTATTCCCGATCATTATCTGCCTCCATCCACACGCTAATTTTGGCACTGGAAGCCCGCTTCTTCAAACATATAATCCCTTGGACTTCAAACTAGGGCACTACCCGGCCAGGGCATTCCACACCCCGTCGTGTCCCGAAATCTCCCAGCATTAAGCGAATGCCCTGCCCGGATTCCGGTTGCAGCGGCGGGGCGTTCGGCGATAGCATCCAATGTTTTATCCTTGCGGGGTGAATGAGTTGCCAAACCGGAAGTTTGACGTGGCGGGGCTGGGCCTGAACGCGACGGACACCGTGCTGCGCGTGCACAAGACCCCTGCCCTGGGCGGCAAGGAGCGCGTGACCTCGCTCTCGCGTCAGGCCGGCGGGCAGGTTTCCACGGCAATGGTCGTCTGCCAACGGCTTGGGCTGCGCTCGCGCTACATCGGCAAAGTAGGAGGCGATGAAGCGGGGAGCTTTCAGCTCCAAAGCTTGCGCCGCGAAGGCGTTGACGTGCGGCACGTCCGCGTCGTTCGGGGTGCGCCCAGCCAATTCGGGCTCATCATTGTGGATCAGGCTACCGGCGAGCGCACCATCTATTGGGATCGTGACCCGCGCTTGGCGATGACTCCCGGAGAATTGAAGCCGGAAGCCATTACTTCCGCTCGGGCGCTGCACCTGGACGGCTGCGACGTGGAGGCCTGCACGCAAGCGGCTCGCTGGGCGCGCCGGGCGGGCATTCCGGTGGTTGCAGACCTCGACACGGTTTACAAGAAGGTGGAGAAGCTCTTCCCTTGGGTCGATTATCTCATCGCCTCCGCGCAGTTTCTCCCTGCCGTCACCGGCCTCGAAGATCCGTTTCGCGCGCTTGAATTCATGGCGAGGGAATACAAGATCAAAGCGCCCGGAATGACCTTGGGCCGTGAGGGCGCGCTAGTTTATGCTGAAGGACGGTTCCATTATTCTCCCGGCTTCGCGGTTAAAACCGTGGACACCACGGGCGCCGGGGACGTCTTCCATGGCGCGTTTGTTTATGGGCTGCTGCAAAGTTGGGAAATTGACCGTATCCTGGAGTTTTCCAACGCCATGGCTGCACTGAATTGCACCGAGCTGGGGGCGCGCGGCGGCATCGCAACCCGAAAACAGGCCGAGAGGCTGATGGCCAGCGGCGCGCGCCATCGCAATTCCGAATATGAAATTGCTCCCCGCGTTACGGGCCGGGCCACGAGGCTGCGCGGCCTGAAGCACAAACCGAGAACTTAGATTATGACCGATGAATTCTTTACGCTGATTACCGGGGCCTCCGGAGGTATTGGTGAATTTTTTGCCCGGGCACTGGCGGCGCGCGGCCGCAACCTGCTGCTGGTGGCGCGCTCGGCAGAAAAGCTCCGGCAACTGGCCTCGGAACTCCACGCCGAGCACGGCGTCCGGGCGGAAGCGATCCCTGCGGATCTCTCGAAGCGCAGAGCAGCTTCGGATCTCTTCGCAACTCTCCAGGGCGGGAACTTTCAAGTCGACCTTTTGATTAACAATGCCGCCTTTGGGGCGCGTGGAGAATTCTGGAAGCTTCCGTTGGACCGCCAACAGGCGATGGCCCGCCTGAATATCCACACGCTAGTGGAGCTCACCTACCTGCTCCTGCCGGGCATGATCGAGCGCCGCGGCGGCGGAATCATCAACGTTTCCTCCACGGCGAGCTTTCAGCCTCTTGCTTACACCAGCACGTACGCAGCCACCAAAGCTTTTGTAACCAGCTTCACAATGGGATTGGCGGAAGAGGTGCGGCCGTACGGCATCCGCATGGTAACCCTCTGCCCGGGCGGCACGAAGACCAATTTCTTTGTAGCGGGCGAGTACGGCATGCGCAACATTCCCGGAGGCATGCAAGCTCCGGAAGAAGTGGTCGAGACCGCCCTTGACACCCTTGAGCGAGGCGGCGGCTTGGCCGTGCCCCGGCTTCTCAACAAGTTCTCTATCTTCATCCAACGGGCAATTTCCCGCGAACGGGTGGCTCAGTTCGGCGCAAGGTTTTTCCGTCCGCCGAAATCCGACGATGGCCGCTGATACTCAGAGCCAGGCCTGCAATCCCGCTTATAAAGGAATCTCAGAATGACCGACCTTTTGGCCCTTGCCGCAAATTTGAAGAAGGCTCAAGTGGTGGACTTGAGCCAGACGCTCGAAGAGCACATGCCCTGCTATCCAAGCCACTCCAAGTTTTTTCACAATCTTTGGGGGTCTTATTGGCACGGCGGCCGCTCGCTCTCTTACCAGCTTGTAATGAACGAGCACACCGGCACGCACGTGGACGCTCCCGCACACTTTATCAGCGATGCAAAACCCGACGCCCACCGAACCATTGACGCCGTGCCGCCGGACCGCCTGATCGGACGTGGCGCGCGGATCGACTGCCGCAAATTCAGCCAGGGCCAGTACGCTTCACGAGCGTTTGTCGAAGAGTGGAAAGCTCAGCACGGAGGGCTCAACGCCGGGGACGTTGTGTTGTTCGATTTTGGATGGTCGGCGCACTGGGCTCTCCGGCCACAAGGCCAACGCTATCTTGAGGACTGGCCCGGCATCGGCATGGACGCCGCCGAATACCTGATTGAGAAATCCGTTGCCGCCATCGGAGTCGATACGCTTTCTCCGGACCCGCCCGACGCTCTTCGTACAAACCTGATCCACCCAAAGCTCCTGGAAAATCAGGTGCTCATTGTCGAGAACCTTTGCAATCTCGAACGGCTGCCCGACTTCTTCCTGTTTATCGCCCTGCCGCTAAAAATCCGCAACGGCTCCGGTTCTCCCGTCAGGGCGCTCGCTCTGTTTTGAGGGTGGAGACTAACGCGCGGGACGCAGGTACTGATTGAGGACAGGCTTCCACTTGCCCTGCGCGTCCAGAATCAGCTCCACAGTTTCCCGGACAGCGCCGGCGCCACCGGGAAAGCGCGTGAGGTAGTGAACGCGGCTGCGCAAGTACGGATCAGCGTCGTTCACGGCTACCGCCAGGCCCACGCGTCGCAGTATCGGCAGGTCAACCAGGTCGTCGCCAACGTAGCAGACTTCCTCATCCTTCACTCCCGCAGCCTTCAGGATCTTCTCGTAAGACGGAATCTTCTTTAGGCTGTTCTCTTCCACAAAGTCCAGCCCCAGCTCCTCCGCGCGGTAGCGCACGGTGTCTGAGCCACGGCCGGTAATAATGCCCACCTTCAGCCCCGCCTCGCGCGCGTAACGGATGCCGATGCCGTCGCGCGAGTGGAAGGTCTTGGTCTCGAACATTCCTCCCTCGGGCCGCGGAACGTAATAAATTTTTCCGTCGGTCAAGACGCCGTCAACGTCCAGGAGCAAGACTCTGATTTTGCGGGCCCGACTCCGGACCTGCTGTTTGGAAAGTCGCATGATCGTCCTTTAGTTGGTTCGGAAAACCTCTTATCCGGCGGGCGCAGGAGGCCCCGGCTCCGTAGGGTCTCCGCGTCAAAACATCTCAGTGGTCCACAAGTCGTGAATGTGCACCACGCCTTCCAGTCTTCCTTCCGAGTCCACCACCAGCAGGGACGTAATGCGGCGCGACTCCATCAGATTCAGCGCCTGAGTGGCAAGCTCCTTGCGGTTGATGGTGGCCGGGGAGCGAGTCATAAAATCCGCGGCAACGTGCTTCAGCGCCTTTTCGCCTTCGCGCTCAAAGAAGCGCCGCAAGTCACCGTCTGAGATGACGCCGGCAAGCTTGCCGTCCTCTTCCACCACGGCCGCGTGGCCCAGTCCTTTTTTGCTCATCTCGTAGATCACGTCAGGCACTTTGGTATCCGGCTGCACGCTGGGAACCTGGTCACCCGTGTGCATCACGTTTTCCACGCGTCTCAGCTTGGTGCCCAGGCCGCCGCCAGGGTGCAGCGCCGCGTAATCTTCCTCGCCGAAGCCGCGCCGCTCCAGCAGCGCCATGGCCAGCGCGTCACCCACCGCCAGCATTGCCGTTGTAGAGGCTGTGGGCGCCAGGCCAAGCGGGCAAGCCTCTTGGCGAATCCCCACGTCAAGCACCACGTCAGATGCCTGCGCCAGCGTGGAGCCGGGATTGCCCGTCAGAACGATCAGGGGAATCGCCAGGCGCTTGATGGTGTCCAGCAAGCGCAGCAGTTCTTCCGTCTCTCCGCTGTAAGAGAGCGCCACCAGCACGTCACCACGCACCAGCCGGCCCAGGTCGCCGTGCAGGGCCTCGGCGGGATGCAAAAAGAAAGAGGGTGTGCCGGTGCTGGAAAACGTGGCGGAAATCTTCTGCCCAATGATTCCGGATTTGCCCATTCCGGCCACCACCACGCGGCCGTGGCAGGCAAACAGAGTCTCTGCGGCGCGTTCAAAGCGGGCGTCCAGGCGCGCCACCAGATCCGCGATGGCCCGCGCTTCAATTTCCAATACTTTCCTGCCGGTCTTAAGGCTCATGGGATGTCCGTTTAAGTGAGGGATGATATCACAGAAGGCGCAGGGGATGCGGCATTGCTGAACCTGGGTTCGAGTTCGTAGTCGGCAGTAGATCAGATCGTGGTCAAACGCCTGGGGGGAGGGTTTCCTCCTGCAAACGCTCTTCGCCGAGTCAAGGTTTAACGGCACGCGAGCGGGCATCCCGCTTTGCGGCCTCGTTGACGGATCAAGTTCGCGGCGGATAGACTGTGCCCATGAGAATGGACCTTACAGGTCCCAATTTTTGGAGACGAATCCGATGGAGGGCCATCTATCGCGGTCCCCGGAGGAAAGTCACCGTAGACACGCTGAACGGACGCCTGAGCTTCTGGAGCGATGATTGGGTGATCGGCAGACAGCTTTACGTTGAGCGTTCTTACGAGCTTGACACGGTGGACGCCGCGCTGGGATTGTTGCGTCGCGAAGGCTACCTGACGCCGCCGGGCAAGGGAGTCCTGTTGGACGTGGGCGCGAATGTTGGAATGACCTGTATCGGAATGCTCAAACAGGGGTATTTTGAGAGAGCGCTGGCCTTTGAGCCCGCTCCTCGCACCTACCAACTGCTGGAGATCAATGTTCGCCAGAATGGGATGAGCGACCGCATCCGGCTGTTTCCCTTCGCGCTATCAGAAAAGGATGCCACGGTAGAACTTGCGCTTTCATCGAATAATTCCGGCGACCACAGGGTGCGCCTGAGCCCGCAGCCGGCACCGAGCCGCGAGAGCGGCAGGAGCGCGGTGCGCATTACCGCAAAAACTTTGGATCACGTGCTCGAATCGAATGGGACCTTGTTGGGGGATGGCGATATCCGGCTGATTTGGGCCGACGTCCAGGGCCATGAAGGCCAATTTTTGAAGGGCGCGCGCCGGCTGCTGAGCCGTGGCATCCCCGTCGTCAACGAGTTCTGGCCCAACGCCATCTTGCAATCCGGCATGTCGCAGGCCGACTACTGCTCCGTTGCGTCAGAGCTGTTCACGCACTTTTACGTGCTTCTACACAGCGATGACCACCGGCACCCAATTGCCGAGCTCCCTCAGATGTTTGAGAAGTTCCAGTCGCCAGACCAATGGTGCAACCTCGTTCTGTTCCGGGATCGAACGACGAGCGCATGAGCCAGAGATCGATGGAGTTTAGCAAATCATCGCGCCGGAGGTCTTCAGGCGCTCTCCTCTATACCCTAAACGATCCCAGTCCGTCCAGAGAGGTAGTGATGCCCACAAAGTTCGATACAAAGCGGCTCCCAATCAAGAGCGACGTCGTGGCGCCAGATGGCTCCGACGTAAGAATTCTTCTTGGCCTCAAAGGAGGCGGCATGGCGCACTTAGAGCTGGCCCCGGGCCAGACCTCGCGCGCCGTCACGCACCGCACGGTGGAAGAGATTTGGTACGTCACTTCCGGGCACGGCGAGATGTGGCGTGAACAAAATGGCGTGGAGCAGGTTGTCGAGATGCGCCGTGGCGTCTGCCTGACGATCCCCTTGGGCACTCGCTTCCAATTCCGCACCCTCGGCTCGGAGCCGCTGGCCACCGTGGCAATCACCATGCCGCCCTGGCCCGGCGAGGAAGAGGCTATTTGGGTTGAAGGCCCCTGGCAAGCCACCGCCGGCAATGTCGGTAAGTGACGTCGCGCCCTTCTAAGGTGTTGCAGCATCCGGTTTATAATCGTTGTCCGGCGTTTTGACAATGCATTGACCCGCTGCTAGCATTCCGGGAAAAGGCAGGAGATGCTCATGAACTCCATCGAACGCGTGCAATCTGCTATTGATCTCCGCCCGCCGGACCGAGTGCCGGTGGACCTCCACAACTTTCAGCCCGCCGCCTACGCCACGGGCCTCCCGTTGCGGGAAGTCTTCCGGGACGGCACCTTGCTGGCCGAAGCCATGCTCAAAGCCTGGCGCGAGTTCGGGCACGACATGATCCTGCTGGAGAACGGTACGGCCTGCAACGCCCAGGCGTGCGGCGTGGAAGTGATCTACCGCGATGACGCGGCGCCCGCCACGGGCAAGCCGCTCCTCTCACGCCTGGAAGACGTGGCAAACTTGAAAGTTCCCGACCCATACTCCACTTTCCCGATGTCCGAAATCTTGAAGGCCACGCGCATCTTGTCCAAGGAGATCGGCGACAAAGCTTGGATTTGCGCGCGGGCGGACCAGGGACCGATGGACCTGGCCACCCAGTTGCGGGGCATGACCGAGTTGATGACCGACATTGCGCTGGGCGAGCAGCAAGATTTGATTCACGCTCTGCTCGATTACTCGCGCCGGGTGGCAACCTTCTACGCCTATGCGCTGATCGAAGCGGGCGGACACTCCACCTCCATTGGCGAGCCTGCGGCGGGCCCGGACCTGATATCACCCCAGCACTACCGCCAGTTTCCTTGGGCGCACGAGAAGCGCATGGCGGAGGAATTGAAGAAACACGGGATCATCCTGCACAACCACATTTGCGGCAACACCGGGCCCATCACCGAGGACTTTATCGCCACGGGCTCTCAAGTGCTGGAGGTCGATCACAAGACCGAACCCGCCAAGATCAAAGCGGCGGCGCGCGGAAAGACCTGCCTGCTGGGAAATATCGACACCCGCGTGCTCACCCTTGGCAAACCTTCTGAAGTGGAGGATGCTTGCCGCGAGCTGATCGAGATCTGGAAGCCCGACAGCGGCTTCATCCTCGGCCCCGGCTGCGCCATGGGCCCCGAAACCCCCGCCGACAACATCCACGCCCTGGTGGAATCGGCCAAGAAGTACGGCGCGTACGCGAACTAGCTCCCCGCGGAGAGGCCACCGGTCACACGCCGGCGCGACGGCAAAAACCACGGATCTGAAGGTCCGGGTTACCCAGGCCCTTATCCGGCGGTTTCGGTTTCTTCCACGTAGATGGTGGCGCGGTTGCGGCCGGCTCGCTTGGAGTCATAGAGGGCGCGGTCGGAAGCTTGCAAGACTTCATCGAGGGTGGAGCCGTGGTTGGGGTAAGCGGCAATTCCCAGGCTCACAGTGATTTGAGGCAGAGGTTTTTCTGTTCCGGACGGCACGGTCATGTGCGACACAGCCTTGCGAATGCGTTCGGCGACCACGTGGCAAGCCTCGGGTCCGGTGTCCGGAAGCAGGACCACAACCTCTTCTCCTCCGAAGCGGGCGGTCAGGTTGGTTTCCCGCATGGACTGGGTCACAGTCTTGGCAAATTGCCGCAGGATGCGGTCTCCCACCTCATGCCCGTAAATATCATTGAAGGTCTTGAAGCGGTCCAGGTCCATCATGATAAACCCCAGGGGCGTCTCCTTGCGGCGGGCCATGGCCATCAGCTTGCGGGCATAATCCTCACAGAAACGGCGGTTATAAAGTCCCGTCAGCGGATCGACGTTCGCCTGCTCGCGCATGGTTTGCAGAAGCCGAAGGTTGGAAAGCACGGAGGCAGCCCCGCCAAGGTAGCTTTCCAGAAGGCTTTCTCGCTCCGGCGTCCAGAAATCCCGCACACCCTCCAAGCGTACGGCGCCGATGATGATGCCGCCGGCAATCAGCGGCCCGCAGTAATAACTACCTTCCCCCGGCAGGGCAAATTTTCCCGGACAGAGCGGCTCCGCCGAGATGTCGTTCACCCGGAAGGACCGCCCCGTCCGCACCGCTTTGCAGCTGTCCTTGCCCTCCATCACCGGCCAAGCCCGCAAGGTCTCCGGCAAGGGCGCCAGTGTGGCGACCGCCTCCAGCAGATCCTCCTCCGGCCGAAGCCTCAGAATAACAATTTGACTGGGTCCGAAGCGCTCCTGCAAGGAGTGTAAGATGTGGTCGTAAACTTCATTCTCAGAAGTGCATTGGGTCACGGCCTCGGAGAATTGCTTCAAGGCAGAGAGTTCTTCCCCTTCCCGCCGCAGCGCCTGAGTCATATGCTCAAAACTTCCGGCGAGCGCCCCAAGTTCATTGTCTGCAGCAACGGGCAAGGGAGGATGAAAGTCCCCGCGGCTCACCCGGCTCCGAAGCTTCAATGAGCTGCCGCACCGGACGGGTGATGGATCGCGTCGCGTAGGGCAGCAGGACCACCAACAATAGTGCCAGAATCAAAGCAACCGTGGCGCCCAGCTTGAGCGCACGCCGCATCACCATCTCCCTGCCCCGGATCCTGCTTTCCGCCGCCCGGCGGTCCTGGGCGATCAACCGCCGCAAACCTTCTTGAATCCCCAGGAACTGCCGGCTTTCCTTCGCCGACTCGGCGGTCACGGCTTGGCGGCTGTTTTTCTGCCACGCAAATTTCAAAAGCTCCAGTTCCTGTTGCCGCCATTTACCGATTTTCGCTCGAAGCTCCTCCAGCGCCTCAACGCTGGAGGGTCCAGCGGAGTCTGGAGGCAGCGCCGCAAGGTCGCGGCGGACAGTCTCCGCAGCCATGTGGTAGTCGTTCAGAGACGCCGGTTGCCCGGTGAGCAGGTAGCCGAGCATCGCGGACCGCATCTCTGTGACGTGCTGCAAAAGCGCCTCAGAGTGCGCGATGTTCGCCTGAGTCTGCTCCAGGGAGACCGAGGAATACGTTACCTCCCAATAGGCGTAGGAAAGCAGGCCGACCGCTGTCAGCAAACCGAACAGCGAGGGCAATGCAAGCAGGAGGATTTGGTGTCTGATTTTAAGGTTGCCCAGTTGGAAAGGCATCGACCGCCTCGCAGGCCTTTAACCATGCCCCAAACGTAACGCACTCAGCATCCTGCGTCAACCAGCTTCCCAGGAGCCGTTAAGCGCTACAGAACATGCTAGCCCGGCTAACCGTATGTTGAAAAAACTAAATTGCTGCGTGTCTGAAAACGACCGCGCCAAAGGTCGGCAAGGTTTCTTCAACAAGCCCTGA
>JBJKQF010000323.1:0-6701 GCA_046705545.1 Terriglobia bacterium | reverse complement strand
GCAGGTCTTGCCTATCTGTCGGGTAATCATCTCGATTCAGGAGTTCGACCAGCCAGGGAGCAAGATCCGGGGCTTTACGCGTGGACCACCCTCCCCGCCGATTTCTCATGGCCGCGCATCGAAAAACTCGAAAACCACGCGATGTTGCGTATCTTATCGGAAACCGGGGTTCTCTGCAACACCCGCTCTCCCCTAAACCTGATCGCGCCTGAGGATATTCGGGTCTCCAATCGATTGCCCGTGGCCTTGAGGTTAGAGCCATGGCGCACGCGACGTCCCTCTTGAAATCTTCGAGATCTCTGATCGTTTGGAAATGTGGATTTCTGGGGGCTGGAAAGAACGGTTCAGTCCAGTAGGGAGGTAACCTGTCGCCCAGTTCGGGGTACCCTTCGCACTAGCTTGAAAAGAATTTAAGTTTGAGAATTTAAAACACTTGAATCAATCTTATGTTCTAAGGAAGATGACGGATAAATGGAAATGCCAACTTTCCCCAATTAGACCATTATATTATTGAAAATAAAGGGAACAATTAAAAAGACCAGTTGAGCACGAAACCAGCCAACCTATTGAAACAAAATAGCTTGAAAGAACCAACCTGGGTCCGTCCTCACAATTGCGAACGGAGCAGGCGGCCTTCACGGGCGTTCAGATCGATGATTTGCTGGCGCAAAGGTTGGAAATTGGCCTGCCAAAAAGGAGGCTGGGCTCCCTCTGGGAGTCGCCGGGCTTGCTCTGCCAAGCCAGCCTGTTTCTGGACCAGCTCCAGCTTGCGACGGTCGAGACCCAGGATTGTCTGAAGCTTCCCGAGTGCAGTCCGGAGAGGTTCGTTGCTCCGCCATTGGATGCCCGACAGTTTGCTGGCATCCGTGGAAACGAGGCCCAGTTGGATTTCCCAACGGGTTGCCAACAACTGCAAGGTTGCGCAGGCATCCATGTAATCACCGGGAGCTGCCAGGACTCGATTTTCAGCGGCATCGATGTTTCGTTCCAGCGTTCTGGCAATCACCAAATCACGCAGAAGCGTTTGGACGCGGCCGCGCTCGTAATTTCGGTGCAGTCCCCTGGTTGCGCCCACCGCCAACCCGCCTATCAGCAACGCGCCAGCCAGCCCGACCGCGATCTGATGTTTCCATTTGGACGTTTGGCTTCCTTCCGGCTCGCGTGCCAGGATAGACTTCCAGACTCGCTGGGCAAGGCAGACGAGAAGCAGCACGCCCGCGAAGAACGCAAGCCGGTGGAAACTGCTGCCCGGAACATCGATGCCGGAGGCGAGCTCCTGCGCGCTCGTCTCAAGCAGTAACGCCGCAGAAGCCACGAGGAGGCTGAAGACCGCGTAACGTCCCAGCGTCTCTTGCGGATGGGTGGGGGGTAGGGCAGTTGGAGGAGACTCGTAGCGGATGCTATAAATTTTCCTGCGGCTGCCCCCGATGCTATGGCGGTGAAGGATGCGGCCTTCCGCCTGGACCCGGAGTCCTGTACCGGGATTGACCCACTCGAGGGTGACTTCTTGATTCACCTTGTAGGCTTTGTCGCTGCTGCAACTCAGCCCTATTCTTGACAAGCTTTCCGTCTGAGTATTGTCAATTTGGCCCGAGCAGGTTCGTATGGAGATGGGCCGCTGCACGAAGGCGTGACGGTCACCTCGCTCTTCAGCGTCCGGCGCTTGAAATGCGTATCCCCAGGAGGTCTCAGCATGGCAAGCCTCGCAGGGCTTCAACACCAAGCCGCCGGATTCGAGTACCTCCACCTCTGAGATCGAGAGCGGCAGAAACCGGGCCGTATGGCAGCGCCGGCACTCCAGCAGGCCTCTCGATTCCATAGGCTTCTTGGGACGGGGCGGGAAGCCGATTCCCCAAAAGGCGGGATCATCGCCCAGGGCTTCCGCGCCAAACTCCAGTTGGCCGGGTGAGGAAGAAGGCAGGATGCCGACCACCCGAAAGTCCCCGGTCGCTCCATTATTTAGATTGGTCACCCGGACTTGCCGGCTGAGGTCCACGAGTTTTTCCAGAAGAATCTGAGCGCCGTGGCGATTGACGCCTGTGGCGTGGCCAGAACATTCGAAGGCTTCCCCTTTTTCGGTGAAGCCTTCCACGCGCAGGGGTATGGTAAACATCAGCCGGTCAGACCGGCGCTTGCGCGGCTTGTCTCGGAACGGCATGGGGCAGCCTCAAAGCTCAGGCGGACGGGAGGAAGGTTCGGGCTCAGTCGCCGGGCGACCCTAATCCGCGCATTTCCCATCCATCGGTAATCGAATCGTCAGTCTTGGTACCGAACATGAGAGGCTGCTTGGTCGATGCGGTGTTTGTTGAGAAGGGATTGTCCAACACTGCTGACAGGGGAGCCTGCTAGCTGAGGGGCTTTGGCTCTTTTGTATGGTGTCAGACCGCTTGGGCTGCCGAACCGCAGCACTTTTTATATTTCTTTCCGCTGCCGCAAGGACAAGGATCGTTTCTGCCGGGAGGGTTCTTGGCCAACTCCTCTGCGTCCTTCATGCGCGCCCACTCCATGACGTTGGCGGGCGCTCTTTCCTGCCGGAGCTCGCCGGCCATGAATCGCATGTAAGGATCGATGTGCTTAAAAAACATCTTGTAACCTGCGCAGAGGTAATTGAGGCCTTCCTCGCCATCCGGGGTACGGATGAAGCGGTGCTTGGGACATTCCCCGTTGCAGGCGAAGCGCACCTCGCATTCGCGGCAATAGCGAGGCAAGGTGTCGCGTTTGTCCAGCCCAAACTTGCGCTGTTGGGGCGAATTGACCAGCGAAGCCAAAGTATTCCCCGCGATATTTCCCAGCTTGTATTCCGGATAGACAAAATGATCGCAGGAATAGAGATCGCCGTTATGCTCAATGGCCAGGGCGGCTCCGCAGGTCTCGCGGAACACGCAAAGGCTCGGTTCGTACCCTAACCAGCTTTCCAAGGCGACGTCGAAAGCTTGCACAAAATAGCGTCCCACGTCGTTGCGAACCCATTCATCGAAAATGTCGCAGAGAAATTTCCCGTAGGCTGCGGCTTCCACGGACCATTCCGATGCCTTGGCCGAACCCTCAGCGCCTGGGCTCATGAGCGCCAATCCATTGGGGCTGGGCGCCTGCGCCACCCTTTCAACAATAGGGATAAACTGGATGAAGCCGCTGCCGGCCTCTTTGAGAAATCGATAGACTTCCAGGGGATGCTGGGAATTGTGGCGCTGGACCACCGTCAGGGTGTTGAACTCCACGCCGTGCTTTTTGAGGTACTCGAGGCCGCGCAGCACCCGCTTAAAGGTCGGCTGGCCTCCTTTATCCACGCGATAACGATCGTGCAGCCAAGCAGGGCCGTCGATTGAGAGCCCCACCAGGAATTTGTTTTCCGCCAAAAACGCAGCCCAGCGATCATCCAACAAGATTCCATTCGTCTGAAAGGCGTTTTCGATTCGCTTGCCGTCGGCGTACTTCTTTTCGAGTTCCACGGCTTTTTGGAAGAATCCTATTCCCAGCAGGGTCGGTTCGCCGCCCTGCCAGGCGAACGTCACACGCGGCGAGTTTTGGGCCTCAATGTACTGCCGGATATAGGACTCCAGCATCTCCTCCGGCATTGCCCATTCCAACTTTCCCGGGTACAGGTGTTCCTTTTCGAGGTAGAAGCAGTAGCGGCAGTCCAGATTGCAGATCGGGCCGACCGGCTTGGTCATAATGTGAAAAGCCCGCAAGGGTTCCGCCGCCGCAATCTGTGTGTCTGTTATAGAATTTCGCTTTGACTCCGCCATCCCCAGCTCCAAAAACTCTTCGGGTGCCCGACCGTCTCCTGTGAAAGCTTTCCGGTCCGCCCAGGCTGCCTTATCGATAACTTGTTTGTGCGCGCCACAGCCCCTTACATTAGTTAACACCAATCTAATCTTGGGGCAAGTTGGATTCCGGGCGCTTGAATGGCGCAATGCAGCCCCGGCTGACGCCGCAGCCCCTGCATTGACGGAACTCTGCGTGCATGCTATTTTCGGGGTCGCTTCGCCGTAAAGCTGCGAGACCTCTTGGACCACGCTATGATCTCGGTTGTTATTCCGACCTATAAAGAAGCAGATTCGATCGAGGACGCCATTAAACGCTCGGCTGCAGCTCTCAACTCATGCGGCGAAGAATATGAGTTGATTGTAGTTGATGACAACAGTGGCGATGGGACCGCCGAGCTGGCCGAAGAGCTTGGCCGGGAATTTCCAGTGCGCGTGCTGCGGCGAGCCGGGCGCCAAGGCCTTGCCACGGCCGTGGTGGACGGATGGGCGATGGCGCGCGGCGACCTGTTGGGCGTGATCGACGCCGATCTTCAACACCCTCCGGAGGTCCTCGCTTCGCTTGCCACGGCGCTCCGCCGCTCGAACGCCGATTTAGCAATTGCCAGCCGCTACATTTCCGGCGGCGGAACCTCCAGTTGGGAATTGAGCCGGCGGTTCATTTCCTGGGGCGCGACGCACTTAGCTGCTTCCGTGCTGCCTCTGAAGCTTTCCGCCGTGAGCGATCCGATGTCCGGGATGTTCCTGGGGCGCGCTGCAGCCATTCAAGGGTCATCCCTTTCGCCGCTTGGGTACAAAATCCTTCTCGAGGTTCTGGCCAAGGGGCGAATCAAGCAGACGGTGGAAGTTCCTTACCATTTCGAGGAGCGGACCCGCGGCAGTTCCAAACTCGGTCTCCGCCAGTACGCTGAATATCTGGCGCATTTGATTCGCCTCTCGTGGACGACCGGACAGTTTAGCGCCTGGGTTGAGTACAGCCTTGTGGGGCTCACCGGAGCGGCCATCGACTTGGGCTTGGTTTATTGGGCCGCGGGGCGTGCGGGGTGGAAAGTTGGATGGGCGCTGCTGGCTGCCGTCCAGGCGGCACTATTGTGGAATTTTCTTGGGAACCAACTGGTGACCTTTCGCCGCCGCGCTCGCAGCAACCCTGCAGGTGGAAAATTCTTCCTACGCTTCTGGCGCTATGAGAAGACTTGCGCGCCGGGGGCGGCCCTCAATATCGGATTGACGATTCTGCTGGCCTTTCGGGGGGTGCCGTTGGTTCTTGCGGCGGGGTGCGGGGTACTCCTGGACGGCCTTTTCAACCTCCTCATCAATGTGCCCGCCATTTGGAGGATTTGGGGCTCGGGAACTCCCGCTTCGCGCTAGTCGCCAAGAGCTTATGGGAAAGGCGGCAGAGGGGAAAGGCAAGCTACCTGAGTCAAGCCAAACCAGCCTTGAATTCCTCCAACTTTCTGCTGGCTATCGCGACTTCGTGAGGTTTTCAAAAAGATATAAACCGGATTTTCCGCCGACTACGATGTCCATGTCTCCGTCGCCGTCGATATCCACCACTTCAACCTGCATGCCGGCTCCAGTCCGCGTGCTGTAGTCGATGAGGTGCCGTTTCCATTGGGGCGGACCTTCGGCTTTTAACTGTTCATACCAGTAGGCGCCCAAGGGGTCGTTGGCGCCCGGGTCGTGGTCGTGAGCGTAGTAGCGTTTGCCGGTAACCAGCTCTATTTTCCCGTCGCCGTTTAGGTCAGCCAAGGTCAAGGCGTGGGCCTGCGACCAGGCGTTGTCGATCATGTGTTTTGCCCAAACGCGTTTGCCGGCGGCGTTTTTCTTTTGTTCGTACCAGAAGATTCCGTAATCGTGCGCGGCGGTGGTTACCAGGTCCGGTAGGCCGTCGCCGTTCACATCGTGAACGTGGATGAATCCCGCCAGAAAGTCCATGTTAAACTCGGGGTGGAAAATCCACTTGCCATTCCGTGGGTCTTCGGGCGCTTCAAACCAGCCCTCGGGAGTGATGATGTCCGTTCTCCCGTCGCCGTTCACGTCGCCGGCCCCAATGCCGTGGCCGAAGCTGTTGGGGCTGATCTCGTGCTTGATCCACGCGTCGTCGCCACCCTTTCCGCTGAGCTCATACCAGGTGAGCGGAAAATTCCTGTCACCGAACTGTGGCAACAGTTGCAGGGGCTTGCCGGTATTGAGAATGTCCACCAGGAAAACGAATTCCACGGGCGCCCGGTCTTCAATAACGCGCTCGCGCCAAGGCTTGCCGCTCTTGCCGGGGTTTTCCCACCAAGCGAGCGGCTTGGACCAGTAGGAGCAGCTGACCAGGTCCGGCAGGCCGTTGCCGGTGATGTCGATGGCCAGGTCGCTTAGGTCTTCAAGATAATCCATGGTGTAAGGTATCTCGCGGAACTTGTGCTTGATAAAGCGCGGCGCGCCGTCGGGTCCAGCGGGCCCTTGCTCATACCAGTTCTCGCCGGAGACGATATCGAGCTTTCCATCTCCGTTCATGTCTACAATGGCCACCGTCTCGCTCATTCCCAGATCGAGCGTGTGCTTGCGGAATGAAATCGCATCGTCTCCGGCCGGCGCCGTGGCGAGGTTGATGTAACGCCCAGACTCATCGTCAGAAGCCGCAGCGCCGCTCATGCCCCGCGCGGAGGCTGCGGAGACCCCCAAGAGGCCTGCGGGAACGCTCGCGCCCACCGATTTCAAGAACCGTCTTCTCGCTTGCTGATGTTTTTCGTTCATAAAAGTTAACCTCCCGCCCCAGACTGTGCTCTCGTGCCGCGTTCATTCCGGCGCGATACCGAATTTTCTACATCGTCTCCATGCCCATTTCCCGCCAGAGTCCTTTGATGAAATAGAGCCCGCGGCTGGCCAGCTCATCACCCGAAGGAGCAAGGTCCCGCCAAATCGCCGCCGCTGCGGCCAGTTCCGGCT
>JBJKQF010000322.1:0-3985 GCA_046705545.1 Terriglobia bacterium | reverse complement strand
GCGTTATCTGGGCCGCTGGATTCTGCATTCCGGGTGGTATCCGGACTGGAAGATCCGCCTTTTCGACCGGAGGCAAGCACGCTGGCAGGGCGATTACGTGCATGAATCGGCGGTGAGCGATGGGCCGGTGGAGACGCTGAACGGCGAGATCCTCCACTACACCTGCGATTCTCTTGCGGACCACCGCAAGCGGATCGAGTTCTACACGGACCTGGCGGCGCGCGAAATGCAGGAGCGCGGCGAGCGCGCCCACGGATGGGAGCAGATTGTTTTGCCCCCCTGGGTCTTTGTTAATTCTTACTTTTTGCGCTTGGGCGTTCTGGACGGCGTTCCGGGATTTCTAATCGCCTGGATGGCGGCTCGCTACGTGCGCCGGAAATATGCCAAGCTGGCGAAACTGCGATCCAAAGCTGATATCCGGTAAGATTCCTCGGTGCCGGCGATTCAAGCTCGCCGGACGGCAGACTGATCACTATTATGGCTTACCTCATCGTAGCGCTCTTCGGACTGGCCTTCGGCAGCTTCCTGAACGTCTGCATCTACCGCCTGCCACGCGGTGAGTCCGTGGTAGCGCCCGGCTCGCACTGCCCTGCTTGCGAGCACGCCATTCGCTGGCATGACAACATTCCACTGGTCAGCTATCTGCTGTTGGGGGGACGCTGCCGCGATTGCCGGGAACGGATTTCCCCAAGTTATCCGGTGGTGGAGGCGCTGACGGCCGCGGTGGTCCTCGCCGACTTCTGGCTTTACGGCCTGACGCCGGAATTTTTCCGGAACGCGGTCTTTTGCCTGTTGATCATCGTGGTGATTTTTACCGACCTCTACGAGCGGCGAATTCCCCACCCCGTCACTCTCTTCGGAATGGGAGTCGGCTTGATTCTGAGCGGCATTATCCACTTAGATTCCCGCCCCCTCGGATGGCTGCTGCGGCTATGGAACATCAACCTGCATGGAACCGTCTTATCCATCCTTGGCTCCCTGGCGGGAAGCTTGATCGGCGGCGGGCTGTTTTACGTGGTGGGCGAGGCCTTTTACCGCCTGCGGCACAAGGAAGGGCTGGGATTCGGCGACGTCATGCTGATGCTGATGGCGGGAACCTTTTTGGGCCCGGCCTTGACCTTGCTCACAATCCTGCTAGGGTCGCTGCTAGGCACAGTGGTGGCCATTCCCCTCTCCGTTGTGAGCGCTAGATTCCGCAATTATCAGTGGCCCTACGGAAGCTTCCTCGGCGTCGCCGCCATTTATTGCTGCCTCTGGGGCGAAGCCTTCCTCCGCGCCTATCTCTTGTGGGCCGGATTTCGCTGATTTCCCCGACAGAGCACGAATACCCAAAGAAGTATCTCCCCCGCCAGCGCAACCGGTGTTCAGGTTAACGGCAAGTCGAAGTCAGGGCTTAAGGGTCTGCTGTAAAGTGGGCATCCAGGCAGTGAGGTGATTGAGGCTGGCGTAGTGGGTTCGGTCAACCTCCAGAGGGGTAACCGAAATCTCGTGGGCAAAGACGGCGGCATAATCAGAGTCAGGCTCAACTTTTCGATGCGGAAGAGTCTCATCCAGCCAGTAATAGGGACGGCCGCGCGGGTCCTGTTTTTCGCACACCAGGTTTTGGGAAATCTTCTGGCTCTGGCGCGTCAGGCGCACTCCCCGAATCTCGCCGCGCGGGACGTTCACATTAAGCGCCACACCCGGCGGCAACCCTTCTTCCAGAATCTTACAGGCTAGCTCCAGCGCAAAGGCTGCCGCGCCTTCAAAACCGTGAGTTTCGCGGCCCACTCGGGACACCGCAAAGGAGGGCACTCCGTGCAGCGCGGCCTCCTGGGCGGCTGCTACGGTTCCCGAATAGATCAGGTTCTCGCCCAAATTGCCACCCGGGTTGATGCCGGAAATCACCAGATCCGGTTTTTCGCGCAGCACCTGATAGATGGCCAGGATAACGGTATCGGCCGGGGTGCCGCCCACGGCGTAATGACGGTCATCTATAGCGCGGACACGCAACGGGGAGTGCAAGGTAAGAGACTGGCTGGAGCCGCTCCGTTCACTGTCCGGGGCGACCACCGTCACATCACCGAGTGCCGCGATCTTCTCCTCCAGCGCCTGGAGACCCTTGGCCCCGATGCCGTCGTCGTTGGTGAGCAGAATTCGCTTGGCTCGCATGGAATTTTTCAAAGGGCGGTGGAAGGAAGAGCAAACCCTAGAGTTCTTCAAAATCAAACAAGGCGTTATTTTACCACATTTCCCCTCCCTCGGGGCAGACGGTCGCGCTCCCTCCTGAAAGCATCTAACTTAAAAGATGGGAACGAAGTGGGCATGATGAAGAACGCATAAGGAGGCTTATCAGTATGAAAAAATTATCGTTACTCTTGAGCGTATGCCTTGTTCTATTCTTTGGAGCTGCCGTAGCAGGGGCGAAAACCACAAAGAGCTCCACGACAGCATCGAGCACCGTGGAAAGAAATTGGAATTATTTTAGACCAGAGACGCTGAGCGGCACCGTCACGATGGTTGATGCTCAACAGCACCTGATCGTGCTGACGTCCGGCGGCATCCCGTACAATTTCAAGGTAACAAAAGCAACACACATCAAAGTGGCTGGGAACAAGGCCACTTTCCGTAAATTGTCCAACCAGGATCAGAAAGAAGCGTCGGTTACGTTCGTCGCCCGGGCCAATGGCGATTTTGCGAGGAACATCACGGTTACTCAGCAAGGATAGACCCACAGGCTGTACTTGTCCCAAGGGGCTTTGGAAAAGACCGCGGCAGGCCGGAGAGGATCAAGGGTCCTCTAGCGGCCTGCCGGGACGGCCAACCCCGAATCGGACCACCATCTCCTTTCCCCAGTCTTCAGTGAGGGCCGCTCGCCTTTCATCACGGGGCAAGCGGACGTTTCCCAAAAGACAGGGTTCCCATCGCGGCGCTGCACAGACAACAGCAGATAATCTCCGATTACCCCCAGACCGAGCTTAGCGGCCAAGCCTCTTTTGATTGAAAGTTTTTCGAAAAACAATATAATCCTCATCATGCAAGAGACAGCAAGCTCCCAAAACAAATCCCGATACCTTCTCACGGGAGCGAAGGGCTTTATCGGTTCATGGATTGTCAGGCAACTGCTCGAACGCGGAAACACCCCCTGGATCTACGACTTGGATAGCAAAGCTCATCGTCTGGCGCAACTCCTGACCAGCGAGCAACTGGAACAGATCAACTTTGTCCAAGGCGATGTGACGAACCTCGAGGAGTTGGAGCGCGCGGTCGTTGAAAACGGGATCACTCACTTGATCCATCTGGCGGCTTTGCAGGTCCCCTTCTGCGCCGCGGACCCTTTGCGGGGAGCCCGTGTCAACGTGTTGGGAACACTGAACGTATTCGAGACAGTCCGCAAACACCGGGACTTGGTCAAGCGCATCGTCTACGCAAGCTCCGCCGCCGTTTACGGTCCGGAGGAGCTCTACGGCGGCACTACGGTGCGCGAGGGAGCTCCGGTACACCCCAATACCCTCTACGGCGTCTTCAAGCAAGCCAACGAAGGGAGCGCCCGCATCTACTATCAGGACCATGGCATTTCTAGCGTGGCGCTGCGGCCCGGCACCGTCTATGGCGTCGGGCGTGACCAGGGCCTCACCTCAGGGCCCACCAAAGCCGTCAAAGCCACTGTGGCTGGCATCCCCTACACCATCCGCTTTACAGGGGGCTTTGACATGCAGTACGCGCGCGACACGGCGGAAGTCTTTCTGCGTTGCGCGGAATCTCAGGTGGAGGGCGCCAAAACCTATAACCTGCGCGGGCTGGCGATTCAAATGGACGATTTTCTCAAGGTCCTGAACGCACAATTGCCCAAGTCCCGTGAACTAATCCGGGCTGAGGGAAAACACATTCCCATCGCCTATGACTTTGATGACAGCTCCCTGGTTCATGATATTGGCGACGTGCCCCGCACGCCTGTCGAGGAAGGAATCCGGGAGACCTCGGAGATCTTCAGCCGGCTCCTGAG
>JBJKQF010000321.1:0-3705 GCA_046705545.1 Terriglobia bacterium | reverse complement strand
ATTGGCCCGAGTGGTGCTCATGCCTTGAAGAACGCTCCGGTGAGCCTCCAGCAATTTCAATCCGTGGCTGATGCGGCGGGCCGAAAGGTCATCCCGAAGACGAGCCAGAAAACCGTTGGATATCGTTGGAACCTTCATCTTCCTGACGCCCCCCGGCAAATAGAGTTCAAGACGCTTTCCTCGTTCATTCGAGGACACGCGATTTCCCCGCAGCGTGCAAAGGTAACTGCCGCTTTAAGCAACGCTAATAAAAACATCAGGCTGAGTGCCCACGATTTTTCGGACAATCTGAGAGACCCGCCCATGTTAACTCCTCACCTCCGTCCTGCAATCCCCGCCTCGTCCGTTTTGACCGAGCCGCCCGTTTTGGACTTTGCAGTTTGACACCGAGCCTCGCCGCCTATTTACTGGACACAATGAGATCAAAAATCGCTGTCATCATGGTATTACAACCCGGCGTTTTCAAGCCGGATAAATGAGGGTTCAGAATTAAGGCCCGTCCTGGGGACGAACTCGGGAGATTGGATTCCGCCAATGAGAAGAGCCTTGCTGAAACTTGATGAAGAAAAGGGCAGCCGCCGTTTGCCTGCTCCTGAAATTCGCCGGCAGGAAATGCATACAACGAATTCTGATGCGGACGCCGCGTGGGCCTTGGTCTTGATGGGGGCGCCGGGGTCGGGCAAGGGAACGCAGGCGCGCCGCCTTGCCGAGACGCTCGAACTTCCCCACATTTCGACGGGTGACATGCTTCGAGAGGCGGTTCAAGAGGGAACGGCTTTGGGCGAGCTTGCCAAGCGGCACATGGAGGCAGGAGACCTGGTGCCGGACGCCGTAATCCACGGCATCCTGAGCCAGCGGATCGCCCTGCCGGATTGCCGCCGCGGGTTCATCCTGGACGGGTTCCCCCGCACGATCGAGCAAGCCAAGTCTCTGGATCTTCTTCACCAATCCAGGCCGCAATTGAAGCTGGTCGTCTTCAATATTTGGGTTGATCAGGATTTGTTGATGAAGCGTACCCTGGGCCGCCGCATCTGCCCGGCGTGCGGGGAAATTTACAACATCTACTTGACACCCCCGCGGCAGGAGGGAGCTTGTGACAAAGACGGCGAAAGTCTGATCTCCCGCCTTGATGATAACGAGGCGACGTACCGTCGCCGGCAGCTTTCCCATGCCGAAGTGAGCGAGCCCTTAATTGACTACTACCGCGGCCAAGGCGTCTTGTACGACGTGGACGGGAATTGGGAGGCAGGGTCGGTTTCCGCGCAGATTTTTACCGTGCTGGGAGGCTTGCGGCAAGACGGAAGCCCGCTGTTTGAGCAGCGGATTTAAGGCCTCTCCTCGTCAACCTAAAAATTGCCTGCCTTGCAAGCGCTCCCGCTGTGTTCGGGCGGCGAGGCAACGCTCAAATCTCCGGTTTCACTTCAGAAGCGCTGGAGCGGAAATAATAGCTTCCGGGTGCGAGCTGCATTTCCAAATAATTCAGGGCGGCCCGAGGTCCCGTAACATATGAATTCGAATGGAAGCTCCCGCCGCTGAACAACGGCTGTTCGTTCACCGTCACAAAAGATTCCTCCGGGGAATAGGGCAGCCGGAAAACTGCGGTTGCAGGAACCGTCACAAAAAACTCCGTCTGATTATCCGCTGGGCTGCGGAGGTACCGCACCTGCACGTCCCCGCGCGAGGTGGGAGCCTTGCCCTCGAACGCATCGAGCCCGCTTGTATGGGGTGCAACCAGGGTTTTGCGGTAGCCCGGCTCAAGTGGTTCCACGCCCAAGATGTGCCGTGCGGTATAGGGCGCCGGGGAGCAAGAGTAGCTAATGGTTCGCGCGCCCATCTCCTTCGTGTAACCCTTCAGGGGATGAACGTCCTCGCCCGGAATGTTCCACAGCTCCCAGTAAGTGGTGGCGTCAACGTTGAGGAAGGTGCTCCAGTAGCGGCAGATACACTGGATGGCCTGCTCAAAGCGGCCCGCGCGCGCAAAAGCTTCCAGCGTGGTCCACATGAACCAGGGGCTGGCTTTCGCGGGACGCAATTCCATTCCCACCGCGAAATCGAAAATCTTCTGCAGATGTTCTTCCGGCGCCACGCCGTGGGTCACGGCCAGGGTGGCGGCAAACTGGGAAGGGAACTGGCGGTCGGGTTTTTCAAAGTAGAGCCCTTGCTCCGGCACGCCGAAAACCTTGTTGATGGTTTCCTTCAGCGCGTCCGCCTGGCGGCCGAAGTTCTCCCGTGCTTCCTGATTGCCGTCAAAGTTTGCGCACTTCTCGACCGAGCGCAAAAAGTTGTAATAGATCAGGTTCAGGGTGGCTAGCTCGCCCGGTACGGGGTCGTTGACAAAGGGGTATCCCCAATCCACCACCAGCCACATCTTGGGCCAGTCCTTAGTGGTCAGCAGGCCGCGCGGCGTTTTGTGCTTTAGGAACCATTCATTCGCTTTCAACATCACGGGAAGCAGGTCGTGTACCAGTTCGCGGTCATCAAAATAGAGTGCGCACTTCCAAAGGTCGTCGGCAATCCACATGGTCTGCTCGGGAAGCTCGCCACCAATGCTGCCCGGATACGGGAAACGCATCCAACCCTCCGGGGTTTGTCCCAGCGCTACCTGCCGCAGGTAATAGCGCAGCATCGGCGGATCATGGAACACCATCAGGTTTGCCGCCGGCCATGGCAGGTCGGACCATTGTGCGTGCTCGCGCCACGCAGATCCGCAGTAGCCCCAGTGGCAACTCACCCGGTGCGATTGCTTGCTGCCCTCAAAGATTCGGTCAAGCATGGGATTGGAGGAATGGAACGTGGCTTCGTGCTGGAATTGATAGTCGCGCAGTACCGTGCCCACCTTGCGGAAAGTCACCGGCTCCGCGGCGTTGCGAACGGTCAACTGCAGATAGCGGAAGCCGTTGTAGTCGTTTCGTTGCCAGGCGTTCTTTCCTTGGCGCAGGGTGATCCGGTCGGCCAAGTAGGTGTTCTCGACGGGCGTGATGGTGCGCGAGGCCAGCACGCGCCCGTCCTGTAAATATTCGGAGATCGAAACGTCCACTACGGTTCCAGCCGCGCCCTCCGCCTCAAAATAAGGACAACCCAAAACCATCTCGCCCATGTCAAAGACGATGGCGGCGTCGCGGCCGCTGGCAGTGGTTTGAACGCTGGCCGTGGCTTTTGAGCCGGCCAGTAAGCCGACGTTTTGGAATCTCACAGTTTCGACGGGAAGGAATTTCTCCGCGTTGATTTCAACCGCCGGAATCGCGAAGTCGCTCTTCCTTTCCACTTCCGCGGTGCGGATTGCGGCGGCCACGGGCATGAAGACCTCTTTGATTTCTCCCAGATCGCGCAGCACCAAGTGCTCAGTGGCGCCTTCGGGTCCGCTCATCTCAAGCGGATGCTTCCAGCCAGAGTCATCAAAGCCCAAGTTGTTCCAGCCCATGGGCTCCTTGCGAAAGTCGGCAATCTCCACGTAGTGCAATTGGAAACTTTGGCGAGGCGCGTCCTGCTTCCAGACTTCCGGGACCAGAAACTTCCAGGTGCGATCTGAGTCGAGGCTGACATCCCCGACCTTTCCTTGGATGAGAAACCCGCCCGGGACCTTCTTGGTGTCTTCCGTGTTGGTGGCCAGGGAGTAAGCCCGTGCGGCGATCACGTTCTTGCCTTTGCGCAGGAAGGGCTGGATATCGCGCAGGTCAAAGTAATAGCGCCGCGCATCCGCGATGG